>NZ_DAOUCJ010000038.1 GCF_034432235.1 Thermoflexus sp.
GGCGCCGTTCCCGATCTCCAGGATCGGCGATGCCGCAGGGGCGGCCTGGCGCACCCGCCGCAGGATCGCTTCCACGCGGGCCAGCAGCTCCTCAACAGCGAAAGGCTTAACAATATAATCATCCCCTCCCAGAACCAGCCCCCGCACCCGGTCCGGGATCTCCTCTAAAGCGGTCAGGAAAAGGATCGGCACCGTGGAGACCCGCCGGATGCGTCGACAGACCTCCCAGCCCTCGATGTCAGGGAGCAGCACATCCAGGATCACCACATCCGGATGGTGAAGGTCGAACAGCGAAAGCCCCTCGCTCCCGGTGCCCGCCGCGAGCACCTCATAGCCATCCTGGATCAGGGCCCGCGTCAGCAGCTCCCGTAACAACGGATCATCATCAATCAGCAGGATCAGCGCTTTCCCATTCATCATCGGTTCCCTTTACCTCTTCATCATCGGTTCCCTTTACCTCAACCCAGGGTTGGTCAACCACCCGACGATCCGGGTAAGCCACGCTTTTCAGTTGACGGTGAATCTATAGTTTCCGAAACCGTTCTGCGATTTTAGCTCAGATTTTACCTTCATGGGAAAGGCTTTCCACCATCGGGCGGGATGCCGGCGGCATCGACAGGGAACAGGCTTTCTTACCATTCATACCAGTCTGGAGGCCAGGCTGGACGAGGTTGGGGGCGGCGGGCGAAGAAGCGGACCAGCAGCCAGCCGGCCACGAACCCGCCGATGTGCGCCCACCAGCCGATGCCCCCCACCGATGGGCTTGCCGTGGTGATTGCGGCTATGCCATTGATGAACTGGAGCAGGAACCACATCACCAGCAGCACGGCCGCCGGGACTTCAAAGAAGCCCAGGCCGAAAAAGAAATAAGGGGCCAGCACCGTCACCCGCGCTCCGGGGAATAAAACCAGGTAAGCGCCCAGCACCCCCGCGATGGCCCCGCTGGCGCCGATCAGGGGGACCCGGGAGCCGAAGAGGACGAAGGTCTGGATCAGGCCGGCGATGACCCCGCAGAGCAGATAAAAAACCAGATAGCGCATGTGGCCCATGCGGTCTTCCACATTGTCCCCGAACACCCACAGGTAGAGCATGTTGCCCAGAATGTGGGCCCATCCCCCATGCAGGAACTGGCTGGTGATCAGCGTGATCAGCCAGAAGGGATCCGCATGCCCCAGCACGGCGCCCCAGACCCGGATGGGCACCGCCCCCCATGTAAACAGGAAGCGATCCAGCGCCCGCGAAGGCAGCGAGAGCTCGAACAGGAAAATCAGGACGTTCAGCAGGATCAGCGTCCAGTTGACGATGGGGATCGTTCGGCTTCGCGGACTGTCACTGATCGGGATCATTTGGAAATCCCTGGCGAAAAGGTCAAAACCCATTATACCTCTGTTGGGAGAAACCGTAGAGCGGAGGCGGAGCGTTATGTGCTGGCCGGGATCGGTGGGATTGGGGTTGGGCGCGAACGGAGCAGGCCGGGGGTCCCCTCCTGGTCTCCCGGACGGTTTTGAGCTGCCGGGGGCCAGGCTGATCCCGAAAGCCTTCGGGGAGAGATCCCCGGTAGCCCCTGCCTGGATCGTTTGGCTTGACGGAGAATGGAGGGCCGGGCATAATTGCTTATGGAGGGATGGCCGAGCGGCTGAAGGCGGCGGTCTTGAAAACCGCTAGGAGGCCTGAGAGCCTCCTCGGGGGTTCAAATCCCCCTCCCTCCGCCTGCGGGATGCTCCAGGGGCCCATGGTGGGCTGCTGGGGAAGTCAATGGGTCATCCGGGTGGCTGGGGGATCGGTCACCCGGATTGTCATGTTCGCTGTGGAGGGGTGCCGGAGTGGCCTAACGGGACCGCCTGCTAAGCGGTGGGGGGTGCGAAAAGCCTCCCTCGAGGGTTCGAATCCCTCCCCCTCCGCCTGCCCGCGGGGCAGCGCCTCAGGCGCTGCCCCGTTTTTCATCCTCGGGATTCCGGGCCGCTTTCCTCTATCGAATGATCCGTCGTGCCGCCTGCTCACACAGGCTGCGCCCTCCGGCCTCCAGCCACTCCTGAAGCCGGGCGCTCTGGGCCGCTCCCCGCCGGGCGTCCTCATAGATGCCCACCCCCCAGTAGACATAGCGCCGGGTCTCCGCGCCCCAGCGTTCCGGGCGCCCGATGACGGTGTGGCCTCCGTTATAGCCGGCCAGGGCTTGCGCGACATTGCCCCCCGCTTTGCGCCATGCCTCCGCCAGATACGAAAGCCCGGCGCGCGCATTCGTCTCCGGATCCCACGGATCCTCCCGGGCTCCGAAATGGAAGGGCATCACCTGGAAGAGCCCGATGGCCCCGCTGGGGGATCGAGCCAGCGGATCCCCACAGGATTCAATCTGCATCACCGTGGCGATCAGATTGGGGTCCAGATGGTAAGCCTGCGCCCAGGCCAGGATCTGCGCCGACCAGCGTTGCACTTCGGGCGTAAACAAAGGGGCCAAACCCCTCCCCTCCTCTCCGCCGTGGGGAGGGGCGGGGAAGGGGGAGAGGCCGATGGCCTCCTCTGGATTCAGGGCCATGGCCACCAGCCCGGCCAGCGGCGTCAACAGGAGAACCGCCAGCACGGCGATCCCTAACGGAAGACCGCGCGTGACCCAGCGTTGCGCTTCCAGAGTAAGCATCGCCTCCACCTCAGCGAGCATTCAAGCATTTAAGGGGCGGAGGGAGCGGGGTGGATGGGGCGAAGGAAGCAGCCGCCCGCTCTGCCACCTTCGAGCTCGATCGGCACCGGGGGCAGGGGCCCGGCGTCACTGCGCCCCTGGGCTCTACACCGGCCGATTAACGCGGGCCGACCCGCTGTCGTCGCAGGGCCTCCTGGTCCTCCGGCGCGATCAGACGAGGTCCGGTAGCGGCCCCTCGCGTCTCCTCCGCGGCTTCCGACGTCTGGGCGATCCGGGAGTCCGCCCACGCCTGGAGGCGATCGGCGAGCCGGCGCGCCGCGGGCACCAGCAGCCCCATCATCGTGCTCACCAGGAGAACCCGGCCCGTCCACACCAGGAAGGCCGTGGCGGTTGGGATGTAGGGCATTATGGCGTTCACCAGGGCTGTGCGGGGCGTGCTGGGCTGCGTGAGCGGCGAGGCCATCAGCGCCAGGGTGACGGCCCACCACTTGAGCAGGGCATTGGCCCCCGAGGCCAGAAGCCAGGCCACCAGCACATACCAGAAGCCGGGCTTCTCCCGCTCATGGGGGAGCGAGAGATAGAGCAGACCCGACAAATCCACCAGCCACAGGCCCAGGGCCAGCAGCACCCCCCAGGTCACCCCGTCAGCCGTCAGGTTGCCGAAGAGCGTGGTCAACGCGTATTGAGACGCCGAATAATTGAACCACTCCAGCGCCAGCCATCCCCCGGCCATCATCAGCCCCACCACCAGCGGTACCCCGATCTCCGCGCTCGAGGCCGGAGAGGAACCCGACATCCCCTTCTCGCGGATCGGTTGGGGGGCCAGACCCTCCGGTTGAGCCGTTCGGAATCCATGCCAGGCCATCCGAGCCTCCTTAGAACATTTGTTCTAATCCGCAATCTCATCATATCACTGGGCGGATGGGGCGTCAAGTCCGGGTCTTCGCGGGCGCTTGTTCTCCCATGGGCTCTGGGCGGAGGATTTTCTGGAGCTGGCATATCCGTCGCTGGGCTCAAACTCTAGGGGGGTCGGATGGCCCCTCCTGAACGAAATCCTTCCTGGGCTCTCTGCTTCGTCCCGGGCGGGATGATGAAGAGAAGACTGTCCGTCGCGCTTCATTGGTCTGGCTGCTGGGGGTCAGACCGGGCGTGAGAGGGAATCGGCATCCTGCACCGTCTGCGCGCGGGAGCGCGTTCACCCGAACGGGGGTTTATTCGGGCAGCGTGGCCAGCCAGAGGCTCAGCAGCCGCTGCTCCTCCGGGGAAGCCGGCGTGGTTCCTTCCATTCGCTCGATCGGCCAGAGCAGGGGATGGCCGCAGAGCGGGCAGATGGGGGAAATGCCGCTTTCCACGAAGCGAAGGGCGCGTCCTTCCAGCTCCACGATCCACTCTTCCGCCTGCACCCGATGCACCCACGCGCCTTCATGGGCCTGACATCCGGCCCGATCGCAGAACAGCTGGATCTTCTCCATTCGAAGGATCCCTCCGGTGGTCACTCTGGGTGAAAAGAACAATCCCTCAGGCCGGCCCTTACCGTTGATCTTCCTCCTGAGGGGCTTGGGACGGCCTGGCCCTGTCGAACCCCTCAGGAAGGTTATGCAACCCCTAATGTCTTTATTGTCCTTCCGGCCCACGCATCTGTCCACTTTGGATGGTCCCCCAGGAAGCGGAGGCGGGATCCGCGATGGTTCCATGCCCGCGCTGTTTCGCAAGATCCCCGCGATTTACGCTACAATCGTAGAGATTGGGATAGTGATTCTGCAGCGCCGGAGTCATCCGGGCTGGGGAAGGCCTATTCAGCGAGGTCGAGGGAAGAGGGATGGAGGTGGAGATCCGACCCCTGCGCACGCTGGAGGAGATCGAGGCGTGTGTGGAGCTCCAGCGCCGGATCTGGGGCTCGGATGATCTGGATGTGGTTCCCGCCCATGTGCTCATCACGGCGGCCCATAATGGAGGGGTGCTTCTGGGTGCCTTTGCCGGCGGCCAGCTGGTGGGGTTCGTGTTCGGTTTCCTGGGAACGGATGAGCGTCGAGGGCGGGAGGCCCCAGCCACGGTCAAGCTGAAGCATTGCTCCCATCAACTGGGTGTGCTTCCCGAATGGCAGGATAAGGGCATCGGTTACCAGCTCAAGCTCGCGCAGCGCGAGGCGGTCCGCAATCAGGGCCTGCGGCTGATCACCTGGACCTATGACCCGCTGGAGAGCCGCAACGCCTATTTCAACATCGCCAAGCTGGGGGCGGTGTGCAACACCTACATCCGGAACGCCTATGGAGAGCTCCACGACGCCCTGAACCGGGGGCTGCCCACGGACCGTTTCCAGGTGGACTGGTATATCGCCAGCCGGCGGGTGGCGACTCGCCTGAGCCAGGGCCATTTCGCCCTCTCCCGTTCCTCCTTTGAGCAGGCCGGCGCGGTGCTGGTGAACCCCTGCCGCTTCGATGAACGCGGCCTCCCGATCCCCCCCGAAACGTTCCAGACCCCGGATGTCGGCTTCTGGCTGGTGGAAATCCCTTATCGCTTCCAGGAGATCAAGCGGCAGGATCCGGGCCTGGCCCGGGCCTGGCGGTTCCACACGCGGGAGCTCTTCGAAACCGCCTTTGCCCTCGGTTACCTGGTGGTGGATTTCGTTCGAGAACAGGAGCCGGGGAAGCCTCCCCGCAGCTTCTACGCCCTGGTCCGGGCGCACCTGACCGGAAGGGAGCCATGGAGCGTCTTCGCCCGGGATCTCGTGGACCTTCGGGATGCGGAGTGATCGCGGATGCGGCTCTGTCGGTTTCAGGATCCTGCCGTCTTCGATGAGCTGGCGGAGGCATGGATCGATCTGTTGCGCCGGTCCTCGGTGGATGCCCCTTTTCTGCGTCCGGGCTGGCTGCGGATCTGGTGGGAGCATTTCGGGGAAGGAGAGCTCCACCTCCTGACATTCGAGGAAGATGGACGGCTGATCGGCCTCGCGCCCCTGCGCCGGATCGCCCGGGATGGCTACCGGGTGCTGGAGACCTTCGGCGAGGAGG
The DNA here is from genome assembly GCF_034432235.1 of Thermoflexus sp. Lineage (NCBI taxonomy): Bacteria > Bacillati > Chloroflexota > Thermoflexia > Thermoflexales > Thermoflexaceae > Thermoflexus > Thermoflexus sp. The sequence continues at coordinate 5,647 of NZ_DAOUCJ010000038.1, forward strand.
TCACGGATTATCTGGATCTCCCGGCGCAGTCCGGCCGGGAGGGGGAGATCGCCCATGGGCTTCTGGCCTGGCTGCTTAGCCCGGGGGCGCCGGAGTGGGACCTCCTGATCCTGTGGAACATCCGGGAGGATTCCCCTTTCTATCCTGTATGGCCGAACCTGGCCTCTGCTTACAGCCTGACCGTTCAGGTGGAGCCGTTAACGGTATGCCCGGTGCTGCAATTGCCCGCGACGTGGGAGGCGTATCTTCAGATGCTGGATGGGAAGGACCGTCACGAGCTCCGGCGCAAGATGCGCCGGGTGGAGTCGCTGGAAAACATCCGCTGGTATATCCTGCGAGAGGAAGGACCCGATATCGAGGAAGCCATCGAGGCGTTCCTGGATCTGATGGCCGCCAGCAGCCCCGAGAAGGCGGACTTCCTGAGCGAACGCATGCGCGCCTTCTTTCGTCGTGTGATCCGTTACGGCCTCCGGGAAGGATGGACGCGCCTCTCGTTTATCGAAATCGAGGGCGAGAAGGCCGCGACCTACCTGGATTTCGATTACGGGGATCGGATCTGGCTGTATAACGCAGGTTTCCATCCCCGCTTCGCCGGCCTGAGCCCCGGGGTGGTCCTGCTCGCTTACCTGATCCGTCATGCGATCGAGCAGGGGAAGCGCGTCTTCGATTTCCTGCGGGGAGATGAACCATATAAGTTCCGCTTCGGGGCTCGGGAGGTGCCCTTATATCGCATCGTGATCTCCCGGGTGGGGGAAGGGAGCGCCTCCGCCCCCTTGTGAGCAGGGCAACGGCTTGCCGTTGCCCTACGGGGAACGGGAAATATCTCTTTATGGAAACCCAATCTGCACGGACCCACTCCACGTCCTCAGGAGGTGCCCCATGGCGGTCGAGCTGAAGGTTGTGCAGATCGAGAAGCCGGACGAGCTCAATGTGATCCTGGGCCAGAGCCACTTCATTAAGACCGTGGAGGACATTCACGAGGCGCTTGTGAACACTGTCCCCGGCATTAAGTTCGGCCTGGCCTTCTGCGAGTCCTCGGGCCCCGCCCTGGTCCGGGCCAGCGGGACAGATCCGGAGCTGGTGGAGCTGGCGAAGAAGAACGCGCTGGCGGTCGGCGCCGGGCACTTCTTCATTGTGGTCCTGGGCAGGGGCTACTACCCGATCAACGTCCTGAACGCCATCAAGATGGTCCCCGAGGTCTGTCACATCTACGCAGCCTCCGCCAATCCCATGCAGGTGATCATCGCCGAGACCGAGCAGGGGCGGGGGATCCTCGGGGTGGTGGATGGGGTGGCCACTCGAGGGGTTGAGACGGAGGCCGATGTCGCGCATCGCAAGGAGTTCCTGCGCCGCATCGGCTACAAGATGTGAGGAGGGAGCCGTCTGCGAAGGGGGTTCAAACCTGCGGATGATCGTTTCGCTCGATTTCCGGTTGGGGGAAGGACTCCATCCCGCACGGGCGCCATTGATATTGAATGGAGAAATCGTTCGAGCGGGGATCGGGAAGCGTTCGCGGGCGGGACAACCCGTCCCGCCTGCCGGATCCAGGGGAGATGCGGATGGGGCCTGTGGTGCTGGTTTTTCTGGATGGTGTGGGGGTGGGGGAGCCGGAGCCATCGAATCCCCTCTTCCTCCCCGGTCTTCCCCGGCTATCCGCCCGATTCGGCCGTCCGCTGGTGCGGGGATGCGCGGGGGAAAATGGAGATCTGCTCTGCCGCGAGCTGGATGCGACCCTGGGCGTCCCGGGTCTGCCTCAGAGCGCGACCGGCCAGACCGCGCTGTTCACGGGCCTGAACGCTCCCGCCCTCATCGGCGGCCACCGAACGGGCTATCCCTCCCCGGAGCTGGTGCGCATGCTGGAAGAGCACAGCCTGTTCCGCCGGGCCCGGGCCGCGGGCTTCCGCCCCACCTTCGCCAATGCGTATTCGGAGCTCTACTGGCAACTGGTCGCCCAGGGGCGGCTGCGCCCTTCCGTGACGACCTGGATGAACCAGCTGGCGAACCTGCCCTTTCGGACTTTCCAGGATTTGCAGGAAGGACGGGCGCTGCTCTGGGATATCACGAACGCCTTTGCGCCCGCGTGGGCCCGGCGGCACGGCCGGCCTTTCCCGGATCTGCCGCCTGTGGCGCCCGAGGAGGCGGCGATGCGGCTGCTCGGGTTGCTGGAAGAAGCGGACCTGGTGCTCTTCGAGAGCTTCCTCACCGATCTGGTGGGCCATCGACATTTGCCCCCGGAGCCGGTCCTGGAGACGCTGGATCGCTTCCTGGATGCCCTGCTCCGGCATCGGCCGCCGGAGACGACCGTGATGGTGACCAGCGACCATGGGAACATGGAGGATCTGCGAACCCGGCTGCACACCATGAATCCGGTCCCCCTTCTGGTCGCCGGGCCAGGGATCCAGGCCTTTCAAAACGCGACCTCGCTGCTGGATCTCACCCCCGGGGTTTTGAGGGTTCTGAGCGCGTAGATCCGTCCTTCTCCACGGCTTTCCGGGCCGTGGAAGAAGGAAAAACACGCAAAGGTTGAGGGAAGGGCGAAAGCGCTCTCCCCGGCGCCTGCGGGCTCCGGGTTCTTATGCGCGCCCCAGGCGTCGCGGCTTCTCTTTGGCCCAGGCGAGCAGCCGCTCCAGCGGCCAGGTGTTGGCGATGTCCTCCGGCGTGGCCCAGGCCCGCCGGGCCACGGCCACACCGAAGTGGATCAGATCGAATTCCCCAGGGCTGTGGGCATCGGTGCTGATTACAAGTTTGCATCCCAGCTCCAACGCCCGACGGGCCAGCCCATCCGGGAGATCCAGCCGGGCCGGGTTCGCATTGATCTCCAGCAACGTCCCGGTCTCTGCGGCGGCCCGCAGGATGGCCTCCCAGTCGGCATCCGCTCCCTCCCGTTCCCCCAGCAACCGTCCGGTCGGGTGGGCGATGATGTGAACATACGGATGGCGGATGGCGGCCAGGAAGCGGGCTGTCACCCGTTCCCGATCCTGTCGCAGGCCGGTGTGCACGGAGGCGACCACCAGATCCAGGGCGGCCAGGACCTCATCGGGGTAATCGAGGCTGCCGTCGGCCCGGATCTCCACCTCCGCCCCGTGGAGCACGCGGAACCCATCGCCCAGCTCGGCGTTCACGGCCTCGATCTCCCGGCGCTGTTCCCACAGCCGTTCTGGCGTCAGGCCTTTCGCCACTCCCAGGCTCTGGGAATGGTCGGTCAGCAACATGTAACGATAACCCCTGGCCTTCGCCGCCCGGGCCATCTCCCGGATGGAAGCCTGGCCGTCGCTCCAGGTGCTGTGGACCTGCAGGTCGCCCTGGAGATCATGGATCTCGATCAGCCGCGGGAGGCGGCCCTCCAGGGCGGCTTCGATTTCCCCCCGTCCTTCCCGCAGCTCCGGCGGGATATAGGCCAGGCCCAGGCGGGTGTAAACCTCTTCCTCCGTCGCGCACAGGATCTCTTTCTCGGTCTCCACCTGGGTGAGGGCGTATTCGCTGAGGCTGTAGCCGCGCTTGAGGGCGTGTTCCCGCAGCTGGATGTTGTGCTGCTGGCTGCCCGTGAAGTATTGCAGTGCCGTCCCCCAGCGTGCGGCCTCGATCACCCGCAGGTCGGCCTGCAAGCCGGTCCGCAGGCGGACGCTGGATTTCGTGGAGCCCTTCAGAAGCACCGTCTCCACGATGGGGAGCGTGGTGAAGCGCTCCATCACCGCATCGGGGTTATCGGCCGCCACGAGGAAATCCAGGTCGCCGATGGTGTCTTTCATCCGGCGGAAGGATCCGGCGGCGGCCAGCTGCTGCACGCCGGGGACCTCCCGGAGGGCGCTCAGGATCTCATGGGCCAGAGGCCATGCCACGCCCAGCGGCACCCGTCCGGCGATCTTGCGGCGCTTGACCGCCTCAATGCCGGCCAGGATCTTACTCTCGAGCTTAGCGCCGAAGCCGGGCAGGCTTCGGAGCTTCCCCGCGCGGGCGGCCTCCTCCAGCTCCTCGACCGTGGTGATCCCCAGCTTCTCCCATACGGCCTTGATGCGTTTGGGGCCCATGTCGGGGATCTGGCGCATCTCCAGGAGGCTCTGGGGGATTTCGGATTTCAGGCGCTCGTAAAGCTCGAGGCGGCCGGTGCGGAGCAGCTGATCGATCTTCTCCTCAATGGCCTCGCCCACGCCCGGGATGGTGCGCAGGGCGCCTTCCTGCCAGAGATCGTAGATGTCCCGTCCCAGGGCGGCGATGTTCTCCGCCGCCCGCCGATACGCCATGACCTTGTAGGGGATCTCCCCCTGGATCTCCAGCATATCGGCGATGTTTTCGAAGATCTGCGCGATCTCCTGGTTGGTCCATCGCCGTTCCATCGTCGCCTCCTTGGATCGCTCTCCTGAGGGCGAAAGGGTCCCTTTCCTCGGCTGGAGGGTAGATGAGGCGGAAAATCCAGCCTCATTTCATCATAGCGCAAATGGGAAGAGGGGAACGGGCTGGGCGGGGCCTCCGGGAAGCGGCCGGCTGCGCTGCTCTGGAAGGGATTCCGTTCTCCTTCCCCGGATGGGCCTCATCGCGGAGGGGGGAGGGGGCGTTCGGTTTCCGGATTGGAGGCGGCGAGGACGATGCCTTCTGAAGGCATGGTGGGGATCCTCCGTAGGCCCAGGGCAGCGAATCCCCCTACCAGCACCATGAGCAATCCCGCTCCCAGCAGCACCGGCCGGGGGCCCCATAGCTGCCCGAAGAGCCCGGCGCTCCCCTGGGCGAGGGCCAGCGCGCCGTTCACCACGAGGTTCACCAGGCTGTCCACTCGCCCCCGCAGGGGATTCGGCGTGATCTCCTGGATCAGGGTGGCCATGCCGGCCCGGGCCACCACCACACAGAGCCCCATCGCGAAAGCAGCCAGGAGCACGAGGGCGAAGGTCTGGGCCTGACTGAAGGCCACCGTGGCGAAGCCGGCAGCGGCCAGGAAAAAGCCCACCACCCAAGGGGTCGGGATCCGACGGCCGAGCAACGGCACCACTCCCAGCCCGATAGCTAAGCCGACGCCCATCATGGCCATCGTCAGGCCGAACCCGCCGCCGCGCACCTGGAGGACCTCCGTAAGGAACGCCAGGCCAAGGACCTGCACCACGCCGATCCCGATGGTGGCGAAGGGCGTGATGGCCGCCACCCCCCGAAGGGAGCGCCGGGTCCACACGAAGCGAAGGCCTTCCAGCAGATCCCGACTGGGGGAACTCCGCCGGGCTGGCTGGGGCCGATTCACCGAGGAGGGAAGGCGGATCCAGGCCAGGGTGAGGGCGGAAACCAGGAAGGTGAGGCTGTCAACGATGAAGGCCGCGTAGGGCCCGAAGCGATCCACAAAGAACCCGGCAGAGATCCCGCCCGCCACCAGGGCCAGGACGTAGCTGGCTTGGAGCATCGTGTTGGCCTGCAGCAGGTGGACCGGGGAAACCAGGGCGGGAAGCACCGCGTTGCGGGCGGGATAGAAAAAGAGCCCTGTAACGGCCAGGGCCGAGGCCAGCGGATACAGCCGCCACAAATCGGCGTTGGTCTGCACCGTCAGCGCGCCCAGGACGATGAGCGCCCGCGCCACGTCGGAGCCGATCAGCACATAACGACGCGGCCACCGATCGGCGAAGACCCCCCCCCATAGCCCGAAGAGGATCTGGGGAAGGGTGATGGCCATGGCCAGCCCCCCGAAGGCGGCCCGGGAGTTCGTCAGGCGGTCCAGCAGGCTTAAGCCGGCGATAAAGAGGAACTGATCGCCGATCTGCGACAGAAACTGGCCCACCCAGAGCAGGGTGAAGGACCTTCCGAAGGGCCAGAGGGCTCGCCCGCGCAGCCGGGATTTCCGCATCGGGTTCACAGCGGCAGCTCATAGATCCGGTAGATCTTGTAGATCCGCCCGCCCATCGCCTGGATATCCCGATTCATCATCAGGTTGTTCTCCAGCACCCACGACATCTCCGCACGCCGATAGCCCTTCGGCAGGGCCGCTTTCGCCGTCTCATAATAGAACAAGGCGCTCACCCCTTGAGAGCGCCAGCTCTCGACCACCCCCATCGCGAAGACCCGGATGGTATCCACCACCCGGCGCACCTTCCAGTAATAGAGAAGCTTGAGCAACGTCCACCACTCCGGGACGCCGGGGCGCGGGTAGGCCTTTCGCAGGGCCTGGTTCATATCCGGGAGGGTCAGGGAGAACCCGATGGGCTCCTCATCGACCTCCGCGATGAACACCAGATCGGGGTCCACGAACTGGATCAGCTGAGCCGCCATATGTTCGATCTCTGCGTCGGTGAGCGGCACAAAGCCCCAGTTCCGTTCCCACGCCGAATTATAGACCTTTTTGATGCGATCGAGCTCCTCCCGAAAGCGCCGGATATCCGCCCGACGCACCCGGAATTTCGCGCGGCTCTTCAGTTTCTCTACCACCCGGACCAGTTTCTCCGGCCAGTTGAAGACCTCCACTGTCAGCTCATAGGCGTAGAGGTCCATCGCTTTCTGGAAACCGAAGCTCTCGATGAAATCCCGATAGTAAGGGGGGTTGTAAGTCATCAGGATGCGAGGCGGGTCGTTGAACCCTTCGATCAGGAGGCCGCATTCCTCATTGGTGCTGAAAGTGGCCGGCCCGCGCAGCGCCGTCATGCCCCGGGATCGAACCCAATCCCGGGCCGTGGCGAGCAGGGCGTGGGCGGCTTCCCGATCGGGCAGCACCTCGAAAGCGCCGAAGAAGCCCACCCGCTCGTTGTGGAAGGCGTTGTGCTGATGGTTGATGAGGGCGGCGATGGTGCCCACCGGCTCCCCATCTCGTCGGGCCATGAAAAGGGCGACTTCCGCGTGCTGATAGAACGGGTTGCGTTGCGGGTCGAAGAAGATCATCCGCTCGCTGATCAGCGGGGGAACCCAGTAGGGATCGCCCCGATACACGCGCCATGGGAAGGTCACAAAAGCTCGGCGCTCGGCCGGGGTTCGGCATTCCTGGATGGTCAGCATGCGCCTGTTTCCCCTGTTCGAGTATGAAGCGACCCACAGGATCTGTGCCGCTGTTCTCCCTCAGGAATATGCGCTCAGACTGGACGGGGCATCTCCGCACCGGTTCAGGCCCTTCCTTTCACGCCAGAAACGCCAGGGCCTGGGGGAGGATGCGGAACGTCGCCGGGGCCTCCCCGACCAGCTCTCCTTCTGCCTGCAGGAACATCCGCTCTTTCGCCTCCACGTGGATCTCCTTCGCGCGCCGCCAGGTGATCTTGGGATGCGTCAGATGCGTCCCCCGATAGACACGAGGGAGATTGCTCACGATTTCTCCCTTCCCCAGATCCCCCAGAAGGATGACATCGAACCATCCGTCATCCACTTCGGCATGCGGGGCGATGAACATCCCGCCCCCGAAGTATTGTCCGTTGCAGACCAGCACGGAGTTCATCCGTCCGGAACGCTCTTCCCCATCGAACCGCACCATGACGGTCTTGTTCTGGTACAGGATCAGGGTGAGGAAGAGATACACCAGATAGGTGCCGGTGGCCCCGAAGGCCTTGATGCCCCGGTTGGTGCGATCGGCCACTTCCCCATCGAACCCCAGCCCCGCGGCGTTGATGAAATAACGGGTGACGGTCTCCTCAGCCCGCCGACAGGTGATCTGGCCGACATCCACCCGGCGAACCCGTCCCTCCCGTAGCCGCAGGGCCGCGGCGACCGGATCCCGGGGCAGCCGGAAGGTGCGCACGAAATCAGAACCGGTGCCCAGGGGGAGCATCCCCAGTCGGATGGTCTGCATGCGCCCCGGATCTTCTAGGGGGAGCCCGTTCAGGATCTCATGGAGGGTTCCATCGCCGCCCACGCCAACGATGGTGGTGAAGCCGGCCTCCAGGCCCTGTCGGGCGAGGAGGGTGGCGTGACCCGGCTTCTGGGTGAAGACGACCTTCATGCGGATCCCTTCCACGCGCAGGCGGGCCTCCAGCCCGCCCCATCGCCGGCCGGTTCGTCCATTGCCGGCCACCGGATTCACGATCACCCACCAGGGTTGTTCCGCCATAGGTGCAGCGCCCTCCCGAGGGAACGATGGATTCCGCATCGTGCCGGCGGGCGAGCTTTGACGGCTCAGGGAGGCCATGGTATGCTCAGAACGGCAAATCCTCAAGCCATGGAGCGTCCCCGATGGCCAGATCCCGCACCGAGTTGATCGTGCAGCGGCTAAAGGATCTCCAGGCCAGCACGCCGGACATCGAGGCCTCGGCCCTGGTCTCCGTCGATGGGCTGATCATTGCCTCCGCGCTGCCTCGGGATGTGGAGGAGGATCGGGTCTCGGCCATGTCGGCGGCCATGCTCTCCCTGGGGGAACGGATCGCCAGCGAACTGGGGCGGGGCACGCTGGATCAGGTCTATGTACACGGATCAAACGGCTATGTGATCCTGATGGCGGTGGGTCAGGAGGCTGTGCTGACGGTGCTGGCCCGGGAGAACGCCAAACTGGGCCTGGTCTTCCTCGATATGCGCCGGGCGGCGCAGGATCTGGCGAAGTTGATGGGGTAGGGCGAGAAGGGTGCGGGGCGCTCAGGCGCCCCGCACCCCATTTTATGGGGCCATGGGTTCCTATCCAGGCCCAAAGGCCCTAAGGCGATTTCTACCCACACCCCGCGGGGGGATGGGGATCATGCATCCCTCATCAGTCCCCCACCTGAGCGACAGCGAGGAGCCCTGGGAGGCGTCCATGACCAAGTATATTTTCTGCACAGGCGGCGTGGTCAGCAGCGTTGGGAAAGGGGTGGCCGCAGCGGCCCTCGGGCGGGTGTTGAAAACCCGGGGGCTCCGGGTGACCATGCAGAAGCTGGATCCTTACATCAATGTGGATCCCGGGACGATGAATCCCTTCCAGCACGGGGAAGTCTTCGTCACTGAGGACGGCGCGGAGACGGACCTGGACCTTGGGCATTATGAGCGCTTCATCGATGAGAACCTGACCCGGGCGAGCAACGTCACCACCGGGCAGATCTACGCGGAGGTGATCGCCAAGGAACGTCGGGGCGATTACCTGGGGGGGACAGTCCAGGTCATCCCCCACATCACCAACGAGATCAAGCGGCGCATCGGCCTGGTGGCCAAAGCCCACCAGAACCCCGATGTGGTGATCGTGGAGGTGGGCGGCACGGTGGGCGACATCGAGGGGCTCCCTTTCCTGGAAGCCATCCGGCAGATGCGGCGCGACGTCGGGCGGGACAATGTCCTTTACATCCACGTGACCTGGCTTCCTTACATCGGCGCCACCGGGGAGCTCAAGACCAAGCCGACCCAGCATAGCGTGAATACCCTCCGCAGCGTGGGCATCCAGCCCGATGTGATCATCGCCCGGGCCGATCACCCCATCCCCGACAGCCTGCGGGAGAAGATCGCCCTGTTCTGTGATGTGGACCTGCGGGCGGTGATCCCATTGCCCACGGCGAAGATCCTTTACGAGGTTCCCCTGATGCTGGAGGAGGCTGGGCTGGGGACCTTCGTGGTGGAACGGCTGGGCCTCCCGGGCCGCGATCCGGACTGGACGGAGTGGTCCCGGATGGTGAGCGAGATGCGGCGTCCGAAAGAGAAGCTTCCCATCGCCCTGGTGGGCAAATACGTGGATCTCCACGACGCTTATATCAGTGTCCGCGAGGCCCTGATCCATGCCGGCGTGGCCCATGGGGTGGATGTGCAGATCGAGTGGATCCCGGCGGAGGATCTGGAGCACGGTCGTTGCTGGGATCGCCTGCGGCGGGCCCATGGGATTGTGGTGCCCGGCGGCTTCGGCTATCGAGGAGTGGAGGGGAAGATCCTGGCCGCCCGCTACGCCCGGGAACACCGCGTTCCTTACCTGGGCCTGTGTCTGGGGATGCAGGTGATGGTGATTGAGCTCGCCCGTCATGCCCTCGGCTCCGATGAGCCCAACAGCACCGAGTTCAATCCCCATACCCGCTATCCGGTGATCGATCTGCTGCCGGAGCAACGGGATATCACGGATCTGGGGGGGACGATGCGGCTGGGCGCCTATCCCTGCGTCCTGGTGCCGGGGACCCGGGCCGCTCAGGCGTATGGAGTGGATCTGGTTTATGAGCGGCATCGTCATCGCTTCGAGTTCAACAACGCCTACCGCGATCTCCTTCAGCGGGCCGGGCTGGTGCTGAGCGGCCTCTCGCCGGATGGCCGGCTGGTGGAGATCGTGGAGCTGGCGGATCACCCCTTCATGCTGGGAACCCAGTTCCATCCAGAGTTCAAGAGCCGACCCAACCGACCGCATCCCTTGTTCCGGGCCTTCATCGCCGCCGCCGCGTCCCGTCTGGATTGAGGCAATCATCGCTCTGAAATAGAAACCCCTGCCTCCCGGGCCGCCCGCCGCACGGCCTCGGAGGGGTCGTTCCAGGCGCTCCGCAGGGCTTCCCGGGCCCGGGGGTCGTCGAACGCCCTCAGTGCCTCCACCGCCGCCAGGCGCACGGGGAGAGGGCTCTCCCATCGCAGCAGCACCGCCAGGGCCGGGATCGCCCGAGGATCCCCCAGGCGTCCCAGGCTGCGCACGGCTGCCTCCTGAACACCGAAGTCCCTGGCGTGGAGAGCCGTTTCGATTAAAGCGGGCACCGCCCGGGGATCCCTTAACTGCCCCAGGATGGTCGCCGCGGTGGCCGCCCGGGTTCGCTCGGGATGCCGGAGCGCGCGAAGCAGCTTCTCGAAGAAATCCCGCTCCTCTGTCAGGGAAGCGCCGCAGGTGGGGCAGATGGTCTCCTCTCCTGCGGGCAGCTCGGCCCAGCATTCGGGGCAGAATCGGGTGAGCTTCCCCATCCGATGCCTCCTCCGGAATGTTCAGGCCTCATTGCCCTCATCTGGATCCAGCGCTGCCGCCTGATCCCTCTGAAGCTGGCGCAGCATCTCCCGGAGCCGGGCGTTCTCCTGCTGCAGGCGGCGGACCACCTCCTGGAGCCCCGTGCTCATCGCCTCAATGGCTCCATGACTGAGCTCCCACCGCCGCAATGCTTGCTCTGCCTGGAAGAGACGGAACTTCATCACCGCGTAACGCCCTTCCAGTTCCACCAGGCGCCGGATCAGGCGCTCCACCTCCTCCGCGGAATGGGTCCCGGTGGCCACGCCGGAGAGGACGGCTTGCCCCTCCGCATAAGCTGCCCCCAGCCCCAGAAAATAGAGCAGGCCCTCGGCTTCGCTCAGGCTGCGGGATTCCCAGAAGGCTCGCCAGCGGCGCGCGGTCTCTTCATCCACCTCAATCGTCCAGCGAACCATTGTTCTCTACCTCCCCTGCAAAGAAGGCTACCGCGCGAATCCAGGCCTTGCGTTCTTCAGGGCTCATCGGCTCATGGCGATAGTTCCAGTCATGCTTGCGGATATATTCCTGCAGATCCTTTAGAAGAAGTCGAAGGCGCCGCGCGGCATCGCCGGCCAGCCAAGCGAAGGCATGAGGCGCTCGATCGTGAGCGCGTGCCAGTGCCATCCGCAGATGGGGCAGGCATAACCCATCCGAAGCCGTATAGCGTTCCTGGATCTCTGCATCCGTGAGGCCTTCGACCAGCCACTCCGCATAGGCCCGCGCGGTCTCCTCTCCCAGCCGGCATACCCGGCAGCGCGCCCGCCCATGCAGGCCAGCGATCCCGCGGGGGCCAGGACGACCGGGGGCGTGGAGGACACGCGCCAGCCATTGCTCGAAAGGAGAAAGCGGGCGGGCGGGTTCCTGGGCCATCGCCTCCAGAACGGGGATCACCCGTTGCAGGAGATCCTCATAGAGGATCGCGTTCCCGAGCCCATCCCCGTAGCGCCGGGCCTCCAGGCGTTGCAATTGCCAGGCGTGCCGGCCGCAGAATCCCAGCCCTGCCGCCCATTGCTCGCGGGTCGCGGGGTCGTTCACGTTCTCCCAGAGCAGGTTCTCCAGGTAGCGGGCCTCGGCCTCCCGCTGCAGGCGACATAGCGGGCATCCGGGTTGCCGCATCGCATGCTTCAAATTCGCCAGCCCCCAGCTCATCCCCTCACCTCCCAAACAAAAAAGCCTCTATCCCATCCGTGGGATAGAGGCTATCAGCCACGCCCGAGGCATGGCGGTTCGCGGGAAAAGCCCCCGCCCGGCGAGCCTCATCGCCGGATCGATTTTGTTTAATTTTACACTGAAGTTCTCGCCTTATCCAGCGGCGGAGGGGGTTCGGCGTCACGGTGCGTTCGCAGCGGGATCTGAACACCTCCCGAACAGCCGGTGTGCTAAACTGAAAGCCAGCGTCCCCAGCGTCGCAGGGATCCTGCCAGTGGGAGGAAATCCCATGCCGGAGCGGATCAACCTGTGGAACATGCCCGCGTGGGCCCAGCTGGCGGTCTATGCCTTCCACGCGCTCTGTCTCGCCATTTTCCTCCTTTCTCTCTACCGGCGCATCCGGATCTGGTGGGCGGTGGGCCGGCCGGAGATGCGTTTCGATCGCCTCCCGGAGCGTCTGAAACGGGTGCTCACCTACGTCCTGGGGCAGCGGCGGGTGATCCGGGATCCGGTCGGAGGGCTCTCCCACGCCTCGCTGTTCTGGGGGTTCGTGATCTTCTTTATCGGAACGACCCTCGCCTTTATCGATGCGGACATCTTCAAGTTCCTGCGCGGGGAGATCTATCTGGTCTACGAGTTCGTGCTGGACCTCTTCACCCTGCTCGCTCTGATCGGCCTGGGGATCCTGGCGTGGCGCCGCTATGGGGCGCGCCCGCCTAAATTGAGTTACGGCCGCCGGTTCGATCTGGCGCTGGTCTGGCTGCTGATTCTGATCGTCACCGGCTGGCTTCTGGAATCCTTCCGCATGGCCGTGCAGCGCCCGCCATGGGGACCGGCCTCCTTTATGGGGTGGATCCTCGGCCAGGCCTGGATCGCCATCGGCCTCGGCGAGGACGTCCTGCGCCCTCTCCATCAGGCGACCTGGACCTTCCATGCGGCGCTGGCCGGTCTCACCTATGTTTTCATCCCGGTAGGCTTTCTGGTTCACATCGTGTCTTCCACCCTCAACGTGTTCTTCTCCCGCCTGGATCGGCCGAATGGAGCCCTGGCACCGATCCCGGATCTGGAGACAGCGGAGCGGCTGGGGATCGGGACGTTGCGGGATCTGACATGGGTGCAGCTGCTGAACGGGGAGGCGTGCACGGAGTGCGGGCGGTGCCAGGTCGCATGCCCGGCGTATGCCGCCGGAACGCCCCTGAACCCCAAGCAGGTGGTGCTGGACGTGCGGAATACCCTCCATGCGGTGTTGCCGCCCACCCTGAACCCCTTCGCGCCCATCCGGATCCAGGAGGATCGCCTGGCCCTGGCCGGGACGGTGACGCCGGAAGCGGCCATCTGGGCCTGCACCACATGCTACGCCTGTGTCTCCGAGTGCCCCGTGCTCATCGAGCATGTGGACCTCATCGTCGGCATGCGGCGCTACCTGACCCTGATGGAAGGGAACATCCCGGCCTCCCTCTCCAACACCTTCCGCAACACGGAACGGACGGGCAACCCGTGGGGGCAGCGGACCTCGCGGCTGGAGTGGGCGAAAGGGCTGGACGTGCCGGTGATGGCGGAGAAGGGAGCGGCGGAGGTCCTGTTCTGGGTGGGGTGCGCAGGGGCTTTCGATCCCAACGGCCAGCGCACCGCCCGGGCCATTGTCCGCCTGCTCCAGTCCGCCGGCGTGGACTTCGCCGTGCTGGGGGATGAAGAGACGTGCACCGCCGAGTGGGCCCGCCGTGCCGGCCATGAGGCCATGTATGTCGCCGCCACGGAAGCCATTCTGGAGACCCTGCGCTCCTACCGGTTCCGCATCCTGCTCACCATGTGCCCGCATTGCTACAACACCTTCCGAAACGAATACCCCCAGTTCGGGGGGCGGTTCGAAGTGGTTCACCATACCGAGTTCCTGGTGCGCCTGGTGGAGGAAGGTCGGCTGAAGATGAAGCGGGGAGTAGGGCAGCGCTGGACCTTCCATGATTCCTGCTACCTGGGTCGTTACAATGGGATTTTCGACGCGCCCCGGCGCCTGCTGCAGGAGAGCGGGGTGGAACTGGCGGAGATGGCCCGGAGCCGGGAGCGAGGGTTCTGTTGCGGGGCGGGGGGCGCCCAGGTCTGGATGGATACGCCGCAGGCCCGTCCGATCCACCTCCAGCGCCTGGAGGAAGCCATGGGGGTGAGCCCCCAGGGCATTGCGGTCGCCTGTCCGTTCTGCCACTTGATGCTCACTTCCGCTGCCCAGAGCAAAGGGGTGATCGATCAGGTTCCCGTTCGAGACGTCGCCGAGGTTATGGCGGAGGCACTGGCCCAGCCATCGGGCTGATCAAGGAGAGCGTTCCCAATGAAGGAACTGCTGGATCGTCTGGAATCCACCCTGAGCGATCTGCGATGGGCGGTCGCTCAAGTCCCGCCCGATCGGGAAGGGCGACGGCCGCCGCCTGCCCTGGGCGACTGGTCCGTGCGACGCCAGCTTTACCATCTCTGGTTCTATGAGGCTCACATCGCCCTGCCGCAAATCCGCTATGTCCTGGGCCTTCGGGGCCCGCTGGCTCCCGGCGAGGTGCCCGATGAAGATCTCTTCTGGCCCCGGGATCTCCCGGCGGCGACCTGGCTCGCTCGCCTGGAAGAAGTTCGCCGGGAGACCATGGCCCTGGTCCGCCCGATCCCACCGGAGGTCTGGAGCCGGCCGGTTCCCGGAACGGTCTGGGGAACGCAGACGCTGACCTGGATCGTGACGAAGACCGTTCAGCATACCTATGAGCATATGACGACGATCCTTCAGATCGCCCTGTTCTGGGAGATGGCGGCGGCCTTTGAGCCGCGATGGGAGTTCGAGTGATCTGGTGAGAACGATGGATCGCATACGGCCTCCGGATTGTGATACAATTTCCTGAAGAGAGAGGCATGTTATGGCGCTGACGGTGGAAGATTTGCGGGATCTGGTGGAGCTGTTGCAGGCGCATCCCGAGTGGCGGGAGGTCCTGTGGGCCCTGCTGGCCTCGGAGGACCTCCTCCGCCTGCCGGCGGATCTTGCCGCTTTCCGCGCTGAGGCCGAGCGCCGCTTCGCGGAGCTGGCGGAAGCGGTCCGCCGCCTGAGCGAGGCCTTCGTCGCCCACCGTCAGGAGTTGCTGGCCTATCAGGCCCAGAATGAGGCCCGCTTCGCCGAACTGGCGGAGGCAGTCCGCCGCCTGAGCGAGGAATTCGCCGCCCACCGCCAGGAGTTCCAGGAGCACCGTCAGGAGTTCCTGGAGCACCGCCGTGAGTTTCTGGAACATCGGCAGGAGTTCCTAGAATACCGGGCCCAGACCGACCGCCGCCTGGACCGGGTGGAGGCGCGCCTGGATCGGGTGGAGCGCCGCCAGGAGGACCACAGCCGGGACCTGGGGGAGCTCAAGTCCATGCGCCTGGAGGCCCTCTACCGCGAGAACCCCGGTCTGTTCCGTCCGCTGCTGCGGCGGGCGGCCATCCTCCCCGACTCGCGCAAGCTGGAGATCCTGGAGGAAGCGGAGGCCGCCGGGCGGATCACGGGGGAGGAGGTGGATCGGGCGGCTCCCCTGGATCTGCTGGTGGAGGGGTTCCACCGGCGGGGGGACCGTCGGGTGTATCTGGCAGTGGAGGTCTCCTGGCTGGGGAGCACGGAGGACGTGGCGCGGGCGGCGGAGCGGGCGGGGGTGCTGGCCCGGGCGCTGGGGGCAGAGGTGGTCCCGGTGGTGGCGGCGAAGGCGCTGACGGCGCCGGCCCGGCGGGCCGCCCGGGAGCGGGGGGTGTGGTGGCTACGGGATGGAAGGGCCTTCGCCCCCGAAGAGATCCCCGAGGAAGAAGAGGAACCGGGTTCGGAGGCCGCTTGAGTCTCATTTCGACCTGCCATACGCCTCATCCTGCCTCGCTCATCTGCCTCAGGAAAGCCAGGGAAGCCTTTGCTGCATCCAGGCTCAGCTCCAGGATCACGGGCCCGGTGAACCCATGAACCTCTAAAGTCTGGAGAAGCTCCCGAACCGGGACCTCCCCATGTCCGAGGGGAAGATGATCCGCCCAGGCCATGGAGCCGTCTGGCCTCCGGCGATAATAGCCATCGTGAAGATGGATCTCCGCCAGACGAGGGAGACAACGTTCCAGAGCTTCCTGAAAAGGATGGGGTCCGGGTTGCTGCGAGGCCACATGGCCGGTATCCAGGCAAACCGCGAGATCGAAAGCCTCGGCCAGCTCCAGCGTAAGTTCCAGCGGGAACTGAATGGTTTCCACGGCCAGAGATCGAGGGGACAATCCGGTGCGGCGCAGGAGCTCCTCCAGGCTGCGAGCTGCCTGCTGTTGAAACCGGCGCATCAGCGCTCCTCGCACGGCTTCCGGGATGGCTGGGGAGGTGAAGAACTCGGATGCGAGAGGTCCGGCGATATGAAGGACGTAGACTTCGGGCTGGAGCGGGGCCAGTCGGAAAACGGCATCCGCCAGGAGATCCACGGATGCGCGGCGAATGCCCTCCACGGGACTGGAGGGATCCAGGGACCACAGGGGAAGGTGAACGGTGTAGTGCACGCCCCGCGTTTCCTTCAGCTCCTGCAGGCGACGGAGGGCCGGGAGGGAAAAGGATTCCGGGAAAAGGACCTGCAGGTCCGGGTTCAGTTCGATGAGGTCGAACCCCTCATCCGCGATCCGTTCTGTTAGCTGGGCCGCATCGACGCCGGCTGCCCCGGCCGCGCGCTCCAGCCATGGCCGGGATAACTCCAGCAGCAGGGGGGCCTGAAGCAGTTGAATGCCGAATCGGAGGGCCATACGGGCTTCTCCTCGCACCAACTTTAACTTATGAGGTGGGAGTTTGCATCCGGTGGGGAGCCCGTTCTTCCAGCTGGATGGCTGGATGATAGAAGGAATCCCCATCCCCAGGATTCCGGTCAGCGCACACGCAAGACCTCCAGCCAGAAACCATACCTGCACGCCCAGGGCGTCGGTCACGGGCCCGGCGATGGCCATGCCCAGCGGTGCCATCGCCCCCACCACGCTTCCCATGACCAGAAGGACCCGACCCTGCATGCCCGGAGGCACCACGGCCTGGAGGATCGCGAACATCGGGCCGTTGGTCAGAACGTTCATCACGCCTCCGAGGAACATCGCCCCTAGGGCCGCCGGGAAGGCTGAGGGAGGTAGAAGGGCCAGCGTGGAGAGCGCGGCGCCCATCCTGATCAGGCCGGCCAGCGTCGTGTAGATACGGCGCCGGAATCCCCCCCAGGATGAAACCGCCGCTGATCCCTCCGATCCCCCAGGCCGACTCCAGCCACCCCAGCTCCAGCGCTCCACCCCGGAAATGGCGCGTGACAATTAAAGGAAGCAGGGCGAAGGCCGGGTTCACCGCGAAATTGATCAGGGCGCCCATTCCCATGAGCGCCAGCGCTCCAGACCACCGCCGCACGTAATCCAGGCCCTCCAGCATTTCCTGCCACCACGCAGAGCGGCTGGAGGGGTCCCGGGATGGCTGGGGGATGGCGATGAACAGCAACATCGATACCGCCAGGGCGGCGATGAGCACATCTACCATCAGCACGCCGGGAAGGGGGAGAAGGCCCAGCAGGATGGCCCCCGCTGGTGGAGCGATCATGTTGAGGGTTCCCTGAAGCGCCTGATGGAATCCGGCGATCCGGGCCAGATGACGCTCGGGAACCAGCAGCGGGATGGAGGCCTGGAGAGCGGACCAGTGAAAGATCTCCAGTAGCGAGCGGAGGAACATCGCCCCGTACACCGGACCCAGATCGAAGACCCCCATCATCGCGAGGATGGCCAGCCCCAGGGTGATCCCGGCCATCCCGCCGTCTGCGGCCAGCATGATCGCCCGGCGATCCCAGCGATCCACCAGGGCCCCGATGGCCGGGCCTAGAAGGATGCCGGGCAGGAGAGCCAGCAGCGTGGCGATAGAAAGCGCCGTGGCGGAATCGGTAGTCCGGGCGATCCACCAGAGCTCTTATTCCACGGTGATCTCCACGCGCTCTCCTTCTTCTTCATCCACCACTTCCACCAGCTTCCCAGTTGCTCCCTTTCGCAGGTGCTCCAGCAGCTCCTGAAGCTGCCTCTCGGGGATCCCGGAGATGAAGCGCTCGCTGATCCGGAGGCCTAGATCCGCCAGGCTCAGGGGGATGCTCACGTGAACCCGCTGGCGCCCGGAGGCCGCATCCGTTACCCGGATGCGCAGCCAGCGCGCGGAGGGGGTCGAGGGCTCTGGAGCCGCTTCGGCTTCCTGAAGCGCCTTCAACAGCTCCAGACCCTGTTCCGCGGTGATCTGACCGGCCTCGATCATCTTCAGGATCCGTAAACGCTCCTCATCCCGTGCCATGGTAACCTCCTCCTGAGATGGGATATCTCCGGGGAATGCCCTTCGCTACCCAGCCGGCAGGTCACAGCGCATCCCGATCAGGATGCGGATCGGTCGGAAGCCGAAGGAGAGCAGGGCTGCTGAGAGCGCCGGTTCCTCGCCGGTGAGGGCCATCACGGGAAGCGTGGGAGGGATCCCGATCAGAGCGGTCTCCACCAGCCACCGGGCATGCTGAGGGGTTCCGGACCCGGTGAGAAAGGCCCGCAGGGTCAGGGTGCCTTCCCGGCGGATCCAGGCGGCGATGGCCACGATCTCCCCGCCTTCGGTTTCGATGATCCAGAGGGTTTTCCGTCGCTGACCGAAGGGCCATGGGGCCAGGGCCATCGGAAGCAGGCCCAGCGGTTCAAACAACCGCATCGCCGGGTTCTCTGCCGCAGCGATCCAGGCGGAGAGGGCGGACGCCTCTCCCGGTCGGGCGGGCCGCACCCGATAGCCGGGGATCCCAGAGGACATGGTCGGAAAGGATAGTGCACCACCAGCCTCCCGACGCCAGATCTGGATCCGCCCGATCTCGACAAAACCCAGCGATCGATACAGCCGAAGGGCGGGGATGTTGTCCGCCCGAACCTGCAGGGCGGCCCAACGGGCCCCATGGGCCCGAGCATATTCCAGACAGGCTGCGACCAGCGCCCGACCGATCCCCCTCCCCCGGAATTCAGGGGCCACCGCGACATTGGCGATCAGCCAGCCTTCCAGGCCCGGCTGGAAGCGGCGGACCATGGCGTATCCCACGACACGCCCGTCTTCCACCCACACATAGCCCGGCACGAAGGCCTCCCCAGGCGGGAGAAACCATTCCAGACCCTTCAGCAACCATCCCAGGCGGGACCAGAAACGCATTTCCCGAAGGATCCGCTGGCCGATCTCGTCCAGCTCGCTGGCGAAGGCCTCCTCCAGCAGGTCGGCGATCCCCCGCAAATCCCGTCGCACATCGGCGGGACGCAACCCGTTCGCCGCTTCCCGGCCTGCGACATGAGCCATGGTCATCCCTCCGAGGATCCCGTCCCGCGCAATCGTCGGAGGGCCTCTTCGTAAGAAATCTGACCCTCTGCCAGCGCCTCCAGGATCTGCAGGCGCTCCTCCGGGCCAGGAGGCCCCTCCGCTTCTGCCTCATACCCCATGGCCCGCAGGATCTCCTGCAGTCGCTTGCGCAGTGTGGGGTAGGAGAGGCCCGTCATGCGCTCCAGACGGGTGAATTTCCCCTCACACCGCAGGAAGAGCTCGACGAAGGCCAGCTGTTCGGCGGAAAGCCGGGCCAGTCGGCCCGGCTGGAACCGCCCCTCGATCCGTGTCTCGCAGGCCGGACACTGCAGGGCCACCACTTCCAGCCCCTCCCCGCACACCGGGCAGATCCCCATCCACATCGCCATCCGGATCTCCATCGAAAAATGGAAACCATTTTTTCAAAATTTTAAACACATATGCAAAGAAAGTCAAGCGACTGTGTAGATTTCGCGTCCGCGGGCCCCATGGTCTCTGAGGAGGGCCGGGTGTGGGGGATCCCCGGGGCTTTCCCATTCTCTCCGGGAGGCATTGTGGCGGATATCCTGCTCCATTCGCCGGACGGCCCCTATGGAGGGAGGCCCGGCGCGGGCGTGCGATTTGAGTTAAAATGGAAAAAGTGTTCGCGCGTGGCGCCCGAAACAGGCTTTCATTCGAGTATGGCCGGCGCCAGGCGAGGGATTTCGGTTTATGCGAAAGGGAGGACGTATGGCGAATGAAACCCGAAAGGTCGCGCGAGCAGCGGGCTCCAATGGGGCGGCCGAGGCAGTCGCCGCCTATGATGCCAGCCAGATCCAGGTCCTGGAGGGACTGGAAGCGGTTCGCCGTCGCCCGGGCATGTATATCGGCTCAACGGACATCCGGGGCCTACATCATCTCATCTATGAGGTGGTGGATAACGCAGTGGATGAGGCCCTGGCGGGGGTCTGCACCCATATCCTGGTGGAGATCCTGGCCGACGGAAGCGTTCGGGTGACCGATAACGGGCGGGGCATCCCGGTGGATATCCATCCTCAGACCGGCCGTCCGGCCCTGGAGGTGGTGATGACCACCCTGCACGCCGGCGGGAAGTTCGGAGGAGGAAGCTATAAGGTGGCGACCGGCCTCCACGGCGTCGGCGTGAGCGCCGTCAACGCCCTCTCCGAATGGCTCGAGGCCATCGTCCAGCGAGATGGCGCGCGGTTTCGCCAGCGCTATGAGCGGGGCCGCCCGGTGACGCCGGTGGAGCGGGTTGGGAAAGCGGATCCCGCCCACTGGTATGCGCACCCCCGCTTCCCGCCCGCGGATCATGGGACCATCATCCATTTCAAGCCGGATGCGGAGATCTTCCGCGGGGGGATTGACTATAAGTTCGAGACCCTGGCCCAGCGCTTCCGGGAGATGGCCTTCCTAACCCGCGGGCTCACCATCACGCTGGTGGATGAGCGAGAGGATCGGGAGATCACGTTCTATTTTGAGGGCGGGATCCAGTCCTTTGTCCGCTACCTGAACCGCAACCGCCAGCCGCTCCATCCCATCTGGTATGTGGAAAAGACGGTGGGGGACATCCTGGTGGAGGTCGCCCTTCAATACACGGATGCCTACAATGAGACGGTCCTGGCCTTCGCCAACAACGTGAACACCGTGGATGGCGGGACCCATCTGACGGGGTTCCGATCGGCGCTCACCCGGACGTTAAACGACTACGCCCGGAAGGTCGGGCTCCTCAAGGATAGCGATCCCAACTTCACCGGGGAGGATGTGCGGGAGGGGCTCACGGCGGTCATCAGCGTCAAGCTCCCGGAGCCCCAGTTCGAGAGCCAGACCAAGAGCAAGCTGGGCAACGCGGAGGTGAAGGGGGCTGTGGAGTCGGTGGTCGGCGAGGCGCTGGCCCGCTGGCTGGAGGAGAATCCCCGGGAGGCCAAAGCGATCATCCAGAAATGCCTGACTTCCGCCCGCGCCCGGGAGGCGGCCCGCCAAGCTCGGGAGCTGGTCATTCGCAAGAGCGCGCTGGAGTCGCTGACCCTGCCCGGGAAGCTCGCCGATTGCTCGGAGCGCGACCCGGAGAAGGCGGAGCTGTTCATCGTGGAAGGGGATTCGGCGGGCGGATCGGCCAAGCAGGCCCGCGATCGCCATTTCCAGGCGATCCTGCCCCTGCGGGGGAAGATCCTCAACACGGAGCGGGCCCGGCTGGATAAGATGCTGGCCAATGAGGAGATCAAGGCGCTGATCTCCGCCATCGGCACCGGTATCGGGGATCAGTTCGATCTCTCCCGGCTGCGCTATGGCAAGATCATCATCCTGGCGGATGCCGATGTGGACGGGAACCATATCCGCACGCTGTTGTTGACGTTCTTCTTCCGACATATGACGCCGCTCATCGAGAACGGCCATGTCTACATCGCCCAGCCGCCCCTGTATCGGATTGAGGTCAAGAAAACGAAAGAAGTCTTCTACGCCTACTCCGATGCCGAGCGGGATGAGATCTTCGCCCGGCTGCGTAAGCGGGGGATCGACCCGGCCGATGAGCGGCTGGTGGTGACCCAGCGCTATAAGGGGCTCGGGGAGATGAATCCGGAACAGCTCTGGGAGACCACTATGGATCCGGCGCGCCGGATCCTGCTCCAGGTGACCATCGAAGACGCTGCGGAGGCAGATCGGGTGTTCGATATGCTGATGGGCGCTGCGGTGGAGCCCCGCCGCCGCTTCATCCAGGCCCACGCCAGGGAGGTGCGGAACCTCGACGTGTGAGCACCCACTCCTCTCATGGATGGCGGAAGCGCACCGGAGCGCTGGCCTGGATGTCTATACCTCAACCCGGCTTCAAAAGGGCTCCGGATCATCGAGGCTGTCCCCATCCCTCAGCGATGGCTTCTTTGCCGGCGGCGTGCTCCAGACATCCGCGATCGGGATCCGATTGGAAAAGGCGGGATGGCCCTTTCCTCTCCTCCCGGCTCGGCGGACCGGAGAGGGAACCTCCGTGGGGCTGGGCCGGTCGCCCTCATCGACCCGCTCAGCCCCCCGAGCCCCCCAGAGGAAAGCCCCTCACCGTTCGGACGATCTTGGATGATCTTACCTCCTCATCCATAACGATCCCTCGCTGCACCGCGAGTTAAATCATTTTAACCATATCTTGGGAGCGCTTATCCTCGGTTTCTTAAAACAAGGATTGACGAATTGGCAAGATATGATCAAAATGCATTATGAGCATGCCGGGAGGTTCTACCGATTCCTCTACCGAATCTGATCGATCCTTTTGGAGGAGGTTCATCCAAATGCCGCAGGTGTGGCTGGGGGGGATCCAGCGGATTGGGATGGAGCAGCCGATTCCGGTGATGAACTGGATGGCGTTGGCGCTGGCCGCGGCCCTGGGTGCGGCGCTCACCTTGCTGATCCCGTTGCTTCTTCCCCGACTCTGGGGGGTTCTGCAGCTTCGGGGGAGAGGGCTGTTCCGCGAGGCGAGCTTCCGGCGCGCATGCCTGAGGACGCCCCCAGTCCTCCCCCACGCCACGGGCCCGCTATCCCGCCAGATCGGTCGGGTTCCTCTCCGGCAGGTCTTTGTGAACCCTCCGTTGCGAGTCCTCCAGAAGGCCGCTTCCCAGCCCGGAACGGGAATTCGCTGGTGGATCGTGGGGGAGCCAGGAGCTGGGAAGACGACCCTTCTCCAGATGCTGGCCCTTTGCTGGTCCGAGGCGGCGCAGGGCCGCCCCGGCCCGCTCCTGACGCTTCTGCAGGCGCTGGTTTCCGCAGAGCTCCTCCCCGCGGGCCGGGCGTTCACGAATCAGATCCCCTTCTGGTTGTCCGTCGCCCAGTATCGGCCTCAAGTCCCGTTGAGCCAGCAGCTCGCCGATGGCCTCTACCGCGCCACCCGCGGCGCCCTACCGGTGCCGGTGGAGATTCTGGAGCGATGGCTTCAGCATGGCCGCTGCGCGTTGCTCGTGGATGGGTTTGGGCAAAGCGGGCAGGCGGACGCGGAAGCGGCTTTGCTGGAAGAGCTGGAGCGGCTGGCTGCGAGGACAGGTTGCTCCATCGTCGCCGCAGGGGCCGCACAGGCGGTCCAGCTGGCGGGTTTCCACAGTTTTGCCCTTGAGCCATGGACGAAGGAGCAGATCTTGGCCCTGGCGGAGCGCTGGTATGCCGCGGCGGGGCCTGGGAAAGGCGGAGAGGGGCCTGGAGGGTTCCTTCGTGCTCTTCAGGAAGATCCAGAGCGCATGGCGCTGGCTGGGAATCCCTGGCTGCTTTCCGGGCTCCTTGCGATCTGCGCGCAACATGGCGGCCTCCCTTCCCGCCGCTCGGTCCTCTATTCGCAGCTGGTCGAAGCTTTGCTGGATCGTCCTCAGGCTTTCCCAGAGGAGGAAGAGCTCCCTGCTCCTTTGAAGCTCGCTGCGCTCGAGAACTTGGCATGGGCGATGCTCCTGTTGCGGCGACCCTCCCTCCCTGCTGCCTCGGCGGAGGGATGGCTGGCCGATCTGCTCCAATCCGACGGACGCTTCGAGCCCGCTCAGGTCCGCCTCGCCCTCGCCTGGCTGCGGGAGCGCTGCGGACTGGTCACCCCAGGCCCTGCCCTTGCCTTCCTGCGGCCGGACTTCCTGTTCGCCCTGGTCGCTCGCACGGCGTTGACGGATCCCGGCCGGCGGGCGATGTTGCTGCGGCAAATCGATGACCCGGACTGGCATGAGGCGGTGGCGATGTTCGTCGGCTTGGCCGAGCCGGCCGTGGCGCGCGAGCTTCTTTCCTATCTGCTGGATTCCGAGGATGACCTCTTCTATTCGAGGACCCGCCTGGCCGGCCGCTGTCTGATCGAAGCGCCGCACCTACAGGGGGAGTGGCGGGATCCGATGATTGAGCGTCTGCGCACGCTATTGTGGACGACCCCTTACGCGTTCCTTCAGAAGGAAGCTGCCGCGATCCTGGCCCGGATCCCCGGTCAGACCGAGTGGCTGGCCGATCAGCTCCGGAAGCCAGATCTCTCCATCGGGGCTCGTGGCTTCATTGTGGAGGCGCTGGCCCGGGAGCAGGGAGCTCGGGCGGCAGGACTCCTGGCCCTGGCCTTGCGAGATCCCCGTATTCCCGGGCTGGTGCGGGAGCAAATCGCTGAACAGCTGGGGCGTCTGGGAGATCCTTCCCTGGCCCGGGATTTGCTGGATCTGGTGGGGGATGAAAGCGTGGAGGTGGAGCTTCGACGCAAGGTGGTGATGGCCATCGCCCAGATCGGGGATCGGTCGTTAGGGCCGGCGCTGGTGGAGCTCCTGGGCCTCCCCTGGTTGAGCCCGGCCATTCGGGAAGCTCTTGTGGAGGCGCTCCGGGCTCTGGGCGATGCCCGCCTGGTGGATGAGCTGATCTCATGGATCCGCGATCCGAACATGCCGGTGGAGCTTCGGCGTCGGATCGTCGGGATCCTCGGTGCCTGGATCGAGCCCCCGCATGTGGAGACGCTGCAAGCTCTGATTGAGGATCGCGATCTGGATATCAGCTTACGAGCCGCTCTCCTGAACGCACTGGCTGAGGCAGGATTTCGCTCCATTGTCCCATGGCTTATGGATCTTCTTCGGGAAAGCCGCTGGCAGCGCCTGCTGGATTCCATATGGGCACGGGTTCGAACCCTCCCGCCGTTCCTCGTCCAGTGGATCGATCGGTTGACGGGCCTGTCCGCGCGGGTTCAGGAAGATTTCTCCCGGCCCATCCTGCAGCGCCAGGCGATCGTGGCCCTGGGTCTGTTGCGGGATCGCCGTGCGACCCCGTTTCTGCTGCGCCTCCTGAAGGATCCCCAGGTTCATCCTTCTCTGCGGGCCCTGGTGCCGGATGCGCTGGCGGCGATCGGGGAGAGCCGGGTGGTGCCGGAACTCCTGACCATGCTTCAGGATCGCGGGACCGATTCCGCGATCCGGGAACGGATCGCTCTGGCCCTGGGCACCATGAAGGCCACGTCAGCCATCCGGGTCCTGCTGGATCTCCTGCGTGATCCCACGGAGGATCCTTTCATCCAGGCTCGGGCCGCTCTGGCCATCGGGCTGATGCGGGATCCCTCAGTGGCTCTGGAGCTGGTGCCGTTGCTCCGTCAGGAGAACCTCCCCGTGACTGCCCGCCGGGCCATCGCCGATGCCTTGGGGACGCTGGGGAACCGGGAGGTGGTGCGCTCCTTGATCCAGCTCCTGCCCGAGGAGCGGATCCCTGCTTCCGTGCGGCAATCCATCGCGGATGCGATCGGGGCCCTGGGTGCCTCGGAGATGGGGGATGAATTGATGTGGTTGTTGCGGGGTGAGCGGATCGATCCCCATGTGCGAGGGGCCATCGCCCTCACGCTGGCCACCCTTCGCTATCGTCCGGCCGCTTCGGAGATCCTTTCCTTGCTATCGGACACTCGGATCGACCCATCCGTGCGTCAGAGCTTGGCGGAAAGCCTGGGGAGCTTGTGGGATCCCTCGCTCATCGCTCCGCTGGCCCGCCTCGCTCACGAGAGCACGCTGGAGCCAGCGGTTCGTCAGGCCATTGTGCGCACGCTGGGAGGACATGGCGGGCCAGATGCTTTCTCCGCTCTCTGGATCCTGGCCCGGAACGCGGAGGCCCCCATGCCCCTGCGCCGGGCGGCGGCGGACGCGATGGTCACCAGCGCCAGCCCGGAATTCGAGGAAGCGTTGGTGTCGGTGGCCCTGGATCCGGAGATCCCTCCATACCTTCGGGGTCGGGCGCTGGAGGCCTTGCGCCGGGTAGGCGGCGATGTGGGAACCGTCCATGCCCTGGCGGCTGCGCTGCACGAGTCCGACATGCCGAATGCGATGTTTGCCACCCTGATGGAAGTCGCCCGGCGGGCGCGGGTTCGCCTTTTGCGGAAAGGGGAAACCATGAGCTGGGTCGCGGAGGAAAATCCGATCCCACGTCCAGCCCGTCAGCACCCCGAAGGGTTCTGATCTCCCATGGGCCCATCGAGTGGTGGACAGGGATGGATTCGGAGGAAGGACAACGCAGGTGGCCAGCCTGCCCCGAGGGAGGTTTTCTCAGAAGCTCCTGAAAGGGGTTATCCGAAGGGCTGGCCCCGGGAGACTTTCAACGCGCCTCAGAGGGCCGCGGAGGGGACATGGCGATCTCTTCCACCGGAATCGACACGGCTTCTCCTCCGCCCTGGACTCGCAGGCGGGTCCCATCTTCCCACCGATACAGCCCCACCCAGATCTTCAATGGGGTCCTGGATAGGGACGCCGGAAGGATCACCGTTCGGGTCTCTCGGATCCGGTCGCCGGGCTGCCAGAGCCCGGTGTTGTAGGCTCCATCCATGATGCCCCCATCCCGTTGAGCGATCGGAGGAGAGGTGGGGGGCCACTGGCGGGCCTCCGCCTCTGGATAGATGTGCACAAACACGCTGTAATCCCGGGAGGGTTTCCCAAGCGCCTCCCAATCCAGGATCACGGTGAGCCGGCGTCCGCTCCGCTGGGCGATCCCCCCTTTCAGGGCGATTCCATCCTCGAAAACGGCCTGCAGATTGGATCGCATCCGATCCGCCGGTTCCGCCCACATGGCCCGATAGCGGGGGGTGTCCTCCCCGGGCCATGGATCCGGAGCGCGCATGGAGATCAGGGCTTCCCGGGGGAGCCAGCGGCGCAGAAGGGGAACCGGTTCATACTGCCATCCGACAACCAGGGCCGGAGTGAGGGGCGGCTCGGGCGGATCCTTCTCCAGGCGGCGGATGCGCACGGCCGGCTGGTTCCAGAGCAGGAACCGCATCTCCGCCCGTCCGGCCCAGAGGCGCTCCGACAGGATCACGGTGCCATGGGGATAGGTGTTCAGGAAAGATCGGATCTCATCCGCCGCTTCCCGGGAGTCGAGGGAGAAAGCGCCCCGGACGCGGGCCTGCGCCCACCAGGTGGGATCGAAGTAAGCCACCGTGTGCCAGGGGAAGCTCAGCCCCAGGCATCCCCCCAGGATCGCCGCGCGTCCCCAGGGGGCTCGGATCCATCGATCGGTGATCCCGGCGAGGGTCCAGAGGCCAGTGGCCGCCCAGAAGGCCGCCACCGGGAGCACCCCGCTGGCCCGCAGATAATGGGGCGCTTCCGTCGACAGGAAGGTGGGAAGCAACATCAGGAATCCCCAGATCGCCGTGAAGGGAGTCCGTCGTGTGGCCTGGATCCCGCCGGTGAGGAAGGCGAAGGCGAGCAGGGGATCGAAGACCGGACGGCTGTCCGTGTTGTGCCGGGGATAGTCATCGCCGCGTATGAAGAACATGCCCCCCACGCGGACCGCCTGCTCCAGGGCGACGGTGAGGGAAGAACGCTGGCTGTTGAAGGCGGAGGTCTGCTCCCCTCGCAGGGTGAAGTCTGAAGGGTGGAGGAAGAAATAAATGGCCAGGGGAGCAACGATCAGCGCGGCGCTGACCAGGAAGAGGGCGATGGCCCGGAGGGAAAACCGCCGGGGATCCTGCTGGCGTCCCAGGATCAGGCCCATAGCGATAGGGAGGATCGTCATGCGGGCGGCCAGATAGGTGTAGAACCCGCCTCCCCAGATCAGCCCAGCGATCACCCAATCCCGGCCCCGTCCGCTTCGAGCGGCCCGGGTGAACGACCACAGGGTGAGCGCTGCGGCCAGGGGGAACAATCCGGCTCGGAACCCCACCCGGCTGAGGTTCAGCGGCCAGAGCAGGAAGGCCATCAGGATCCCGCTCAACATCCCGACCTCCCAGCGCCGGGAGAGCGTCCAGGCCATGCGGAAGGTGGCTGCGACGGCGAGCAGGCCGATCATGCTGGCGGTGAGCCGCAGCGCGTAGGGGGTGGGGCCGAGGATGGCGATCGCGCCGGCGACCAGATAGATAAACAGAGGCTCGCGGCCGTTGTTCTCCGGGAAGAAGAGGGTCAGGTGCCCCTCCAGAACCCGCAGGGCATCCAGGCCATAATAGGCCTCATCGTACCAGAGCCCATAGGGAAGGTGAGGGAGATCCATCCAGCGGAGAAGCGCGGCCAGCCAGAGCAGCCCGACCATCGCCCCCCAGTGGGTCCATGTGCGGCGAGGCATCGCGGGCTCCGACAACGGTTTCGCCGAACCTCATTCGCTTTGGCGCATAGGGAATCAGGGAGTGGGGCCGCTGAAGGCGACCCCACTCCCCCCCGAACCTTCTCCGCTCTCCTCCCCGCGACCCGAAGCCGGGGGAGGAGAGCGGGAACTCAAAACAGCGCGACTTCCCCGGCGATGATCTTGCGACGCACCTCATGGATGTTGGATAGATGTTCATCCACAATCGCGCGCACGGCTTCCTGGAGCCCCGGGGTAAGCGAGCCGGAACGGACCCGGACGGCGGCGTTGGCGATGAGGGGCTGATCGAGCGGTTTGCCGATCTGGGAGAGAAGATACACGGTCGCTTCCTGGATCTCCGGAAGGCGGGCCACGATGTCGCGGGCGATCTCCAGCGCCAGCACATTGTAGACTTTCCCGACATGGGAGATCGGGTTCTTCCCCGCAGCGGCCTCCAGACTGGTGGAGCGGAAGGGGGTGATCAGGCCTGTGATGCGGTTCCCCCGGCCAACGGCCCCATCGTCGCCCATTTCCGCGCTGGTGCCCGTCAGCGTCAGATAGAAGTCCCCTCGCTTGGCGTGATCCGCGGTGTTCACATCCACCCGCACCGTCCGCCCTTCCAGGGCCGGCAGGCTGGAGACGAAGCGCTGGAGCGCCTCCTGGACGCCGCGTTTGGCCTCCTCGTATTCGGCGGGATCGTGGACGCGGGTGGCGATGAAGGGCACGGCCACCGTCAGGATGACCTGATTCCCCTGGCGCAACCCCATCACCTTGACGTCCTCGCCGATGGGGAACTGGTTGATCAGCTCGTAGTTCAGATAATGGGTGGCCTGATAGACCGCTTCCTCCAGGCCGCTGCGAGGCCAGTGGGCGACGCCGAAACTGGTGTCATTGGCCGTGACCTGATGGACGATATCGATGAGCTCGCTGGCGCCGCGCCCGGCGAAGCAGTCGATAATGACGTGCTTTACCGGATCCAGGTAGCGCATGGTCTCCCGCAGGTAAGCTCGCGCGGCCTCGATGGCGATGGTCTCCATGGGGATCGCCTGGCCGTTGTAAAAGGGGGTCCCGCGGCCGGCGATCTGGATCCGGATGGGCTTGAGCAGCTCCCCGCCGCCGAAGCGGACGGAGACCTCACCGGCGACCAGCTGGACCTTATCGAAGTTATGATGAAGGGCGCCGCCAAGGTGCTCCTCACACCAGCGGGTGTATTCCCGGCTGATGCGCTCGGCGATCCCATCGCACAGGCTATCGGGATGCCCGATGCCTTTCCGTTCGACGATCTCCACCGGAAGAGTTTCAATGTAAGGGCCGCTGGCCTCGGAAACCACGATATTGCGCATCAGAGTCCTCCTTCTGTTTAGATAGGGGCTGAAGCCAGGCGGAACGCCGAAGGCGTCCCACACCTCACGCCGCTCGCTATCCGCAGCGATCTCACGCCCAGCAGGGTCTGTTCCGTGACAATAAAATGCCCCTCCGGGAGGAGGGGCGGAACAAAACAAAAGCCTCTTCTGGGAAGAAGAGGCCGATCGCCGCTGCGGGCCACCTCATCTCCCAGACAGACCGTCTGCCGGACTTGGCACCATCCCCACGAGCGCTCCGCCGGGGGGCGGCGTGCTCCCCGGTCGGCCCTCAGGCTCCGTGGGAGGTTGCCGAGGCTTCATCGGGCCGGGTCCCTCCGCCTCTCTCGATGAGTGCCGCGCTCTATTCGCTTTTTCTGCTTATCTTACCACAGATAGAGAATACGTCAACCCGCTCGTCCGTGTTCCGTTCGCTGCCTGCCGGTTTTCAATGGGAATCCGCATGCAGATACCTTTCCTCCGTTCTGGGACTCATCGTCATTTATTTCACCCCACGGGGCGAAATCCATGACCGGCCACTTCCGGCTTCCTCGACCCGTGGCGCGTCGACCGGGCTTTTGCCCGTTCCGCCGCCAGAGGGATCGGGGGCACCCCAGCCGGTCTTCGACCGG
>NZ_DAOUCJ010000039.1 GCF_034432235.1 Thermoflexus sp.
CTGGTGATCGCCACCCAGCGCCCCAGCGTGGATGTGGTGACCGGATTGATCAAGGCCAACTTCCCGGCCCGCATCGCCTTCGCGGTGGCCTCCTCGGTGGACTCCCGGGTGATCCTGGACATGCCCGGGGCGGAGACCCTGCTGGGGCGCGGGGACATGCTCTTCCTCGCCCCGGATCAGGGCCAGCCCATCCGGGCTCAGGGTTGTTTTGTTTCCGATGAGGAGATCCGGCGCATCGTCACCTACTGGAAAGGCATCCGGGGTCTCCCCCGCCCGGCCCCGGGGCGCGAACGCCAGGGAACGCTCTCCGCGCCTCCTTCCGCTCGATGGCAGCGTGAAGAAGAGCCGGCATCCCGGGAACCGATCCGGGTCGGAGGACCGGCAGAGGAGGTTGAGGAGGAACCCGACGAGGTTCTGTTGCAGCGGGCGATTGAGGTCGTGCGTCTGCACCGACGGGCTTCGATCTCGCTGCTGCAGCGGAAGCTCCGCATCGGCTACAATCGGGCCGCCCGCCTGATCGATCTCATGGAGGCGCGAGGGCTGATCGGCCCCCCCGAAGAGGGGAGCCGGTGGCGAGGCCTGGAAAGGCTGGATTCCTCCCCGGGCTCCCCGCCGGATTGATAGATCATCCAGGCGAAGCTTTTGTAAGGTGCGGGAAAAACCGGGTGGGGCTTACGCAGTTCGGCTCCGGGCGGGAAGGCCGATGGCCGGGCGCTGAAAGCCCCGGGAGGAGGCCAGCGCTGTAACTCCGGAATCGGTTCCCCCGCAAGCCCTATTCCTGATCCAGCGACAGGCCATGATCGGATCTCTCCGGGCGGGAATTCAGCGTGGGATGTGGGGGGCGGGGGGGCTGGCGCTCTTCCTGTTCGCGTTGCTGCTGATGCGTGGGGGGGCCGCCCATCTGTCCCCGACCCTGGCGAAGGCAGGGAGGTTGCCCTCTCCATGGCATAGCCTGGGGCTGGGGTGGCTGATGGCCTGTCTGGTGCTCAGCGGTTCCCCGGTGGCGGCCGCCGCGGTCAGCCTCCAGGACGCCCAGGTCCTCTCCCCTGCAGCCACCCTCACCATGCTCACCGGATCCCGCCTGGGCGCTTCGTTTGTCCTATTTGTCATCGGGTTGAGCTACGCATGGCGCCGGGGACATCCATGGAACAGTCTGACCGCGGGATTTGTCACCTTCTGGGTGACCGCCACGACCTATTTTCCGGCCACGGCCCTGGGTCTCTTCCTGCTGCCGCATGTTCCGGTCTCCTGGATCGCCCGGTGGCGAGCTCCCGTCCTCCCTGCGCTTCTGGAACCCTTTCGGGCGCTCGTCGAGGCCGTGGAAGAGATCCTGCGCGGCGGGGCAAGCCGATGGCTCGGAAAACCTGCGCCCGAGAGCGTGATCGGGATCTCCCTGTTCCTCCTGGGCTTTTTCTTAATCGGCCTCGCGCTCCAGGTCCTCGATCGGGCCATCCCCCTTCCTCGTCTCACGAACCCGGAGGCGGATCCTCCCTCGGATTCCCCATGGCCGATCTTCGGCCTCGGGCTGGCGGTGACCGCCCTCACGATGTCGGTATCCGTCTCCATCGGATTGCTGGTGCCTTCCGTAACGCGAGGATGGATCCGTCGGGAGCAGCTGATCCCCTATGTGATGGGAGCCAACATCAGTACCTTCATCGATACGCTGCTGGCCGCGCTGGCCCTGGGGAATCCGGCTGCCGTCGGGGTGGTGCTCACCGAGATGATCAGCGTCACCGTGATCTCTGCCGCGATCCTGGTTGCGGGCTATCGGTGGTATCGAGGTCTGCTGATTCGGGTTTTCGAAATCATGATGGAGCGCCACGCCCTCGCGGCCTTCTTTCTGATCGCGTTCCTGTGCGTGCCGCTGATGCTGCTGTGGCGGGGATAACACCAGGGGAGGGCGCATCCCCCTGTCCGGCTTCTCAACCCCCGTTTGCCCCTCCTCGGCCTCTGGCTATAATGGCAGGCGGCGATGGGATCTGCCATCGCCGCCTGGATCGGTCAGGGATCATCGGGCCTCTCGGATGAGAGATCCAGCCGCCTAAGTCCTGAGGGGACTGCTTTCAGAAATCCTATGGAAAGATGATTCGGGGAGGGATCACTGGATGCGTGTCACAGAGCCCGGCTACGTGCCTCCTTCGGAGGATTACTGGATGGCCCTGATGACGCAGGGCGAGTTCGCGGCTTCCCCGGCGCCGGAGGCCGAGCCCGAGGAGATCTGGGAAGGTCTGGGGATGGGCCGCGGCCATCCGCTCCCCATGCCCAGCCTGTGGGATCTGGAGCGTGGGGAGCCGGACTGGCGACGGGCGCGGGCGTTGCTGGAATCGGGCCAGCCGCTCACCGTCACCGTGGTGGGCTATAACCGGGGCGGGTTGATCGTCCAGGCTGAGCGGTTGCCCAGAGGGTTCATCCCCGCCTCCCATCTCCTCCAGTTCCCGAACGCGCTGAATGGCCCCTCCCGGAAGTCCGCGCTGGCCCGGTATGTGGGTCAGACCCTTCAGGCCCGGGTCATCGAAGTGGATGAGGTGGGGGGTCGCTTTGTTCTCTCCGAGCGTCTGGCCCATCAGGATGAGACGCGCATTGAGGCGCTGCTTGCCGAACTGCGGCCTGGGGAGGTCCGCCGGGGAACGGTAACGAAGGTGGCCCCGTTTGGCGCGTTCATCGATCTGGGCGGCTTCGAGGGATTGCTGCACATCTCGGAGATGTCCTGGGGCCGGGTGACGGACCCCGGCACCGTTGTCCAGGTGGGCCAGGAGCTGGAAGTCCTGATCCTGGACGTCCTTCCGGAAGAGCGTCGGGTGCAGCTCTCCCTCAAGCGGCTGAAACCGGATCCGTGGGAGACGGTGGCCCAGCGCTATCAGGTGGGTCAGGTGGTGGAAGGGGTGGTGACCACGGTGACTCACTTTGGGGCCTTCGTCCGACTGGAGGAGGGGGTGGAAGGGCTATTGCATGTTTCCGAGATCGGAGACTCGGAGGCGAGCCATCCCCGCGAAATCGTGCGCGAGGGGCAGCCGATCCGGGTCCGCATTGTGAGCATCGATCCGGCAGCTCGGCGGATCGGGCTCAGCCGACGCGGACTCGGTTAACCGGGGCTTTGCCCTGGCTTGCCGCATACAGGTCGTCTCTCGCCGCTTCACGGGCCTGCGCCATCCCTGGATCATCTCCCGCGCTTCCCCATGGGCGATCGGTGGCTTGAGGAGCGATGAAACGGCGTGCTCGAACCGTTCATGCCCGCCCGGCTCGCAGCGAGTCTATCCGTGCCGGGCCCAGGAAGTCTCCTGTCACCTCCGGCCTCCCGGAGTGGATCCGACGTTTGGGTCCACCCCGGTGGTATGGCACGCCGGCTTTCGGGCGGCGGGAGCGCCAGGCGGCCGCCCTCGGGCTGATGGGCCTGGGGGTGTTTTCCGGTCTGGTGCTACTGGGCCTCAGCCCGGGTCGGTGGAGCGATGCATGGGCCGAGTTGCTGCGAAGCCTCTTCGGATGGGGGAGCCTGCTGGTCGCTGCCGGCTGGGCCGGGCTTGGGATATGGATGTTCTTGCGGACGATGGGTCGGGCCCCAGCGCTGAACGGCTGGCGTCTCCTGGCCTTCGAAGGAGCCCTGCTGGGGCTTTTCGGCCTGGCGCACGGGCTGGCCATGCTCGCCCGTGAAGGCCCCTGGGAGATCATCGAACGGGGGGAAGGCGGTGGGACCCTGGGCTGGCTGATCTGGACCGCGGCATCTGCCCCGCTGGGGCCAGGTGTGGGAGCGGCCCTGCTGATGCTGATCACGGGGGTGGGAGGCTGGCTCGCCCTGGCCCGCTGGGCTCCCCCCTCTCCGGCTCCAGAGGCCCCAGCGCCCGCTTCGGCCTCCGCTCCGCCGGCCCGCCCGCCGCAGCCTCCGAAGCCCGCCCGGCCGTCTCCCCGACCGGCCCCGGGCGACCTGAAGATCGTGACGGCCTCGCCTCCGCGTCCTGTCCGGGTGAAGCGGGATCGGCGCCTGCCGCCGCTGGATCTGCTGGAGGAAGACGAGCCGTCCTCCGTCTCGCCGGAGGAGATCCGTCAGAAGGCGGCCATCATCGAGGAAACGCTCCGGCAATTCGGGCTGGAGGCTCGGGTGGTGGAAGCCACCCAGGGCCCGGCGGTGACCCAGTTCGGATTGCTGCCGGGTTACATCGAGCGCCCAGGGCCTGACGGAGAGGTGCGCCGTCAGAAGGTCCGGGTGGCTCAGATCGCCGCCCTGGCCAACGATCTGGCGCTGGCCCTGGCGGCCCCCTCCCTCCGGATTGAAGCCCCGGTCCCCGGCCGCGGCCTCATCGGCATCGAGGTCCCCAACCGGCAGATCCAGGTGGTCCGCCTGCGGGGCTTGCTGGCCTCCCCGGAGTTCCGAAAGGTCGGGTCGCCCCTGGCCATCGCTCTGGGCCGGGATGTGGCGGGCCGGCCGGTGGTGGCCGATCTGGCGGCGATGCCCCATCTGCTGATCGCCGGGACCACAGGCTCGGGGAAGTCCGTCTGCATCAACGCGCTGATCACATGCCTGGTTTGTAACAACACCCCTGAGGAGCTCCGCCTGGTGCTGATTGACCCCAAAATGGTGGAGCTGGTGCGGTGGAACGGCCTGCCCCATCTTTATGGGAAGGTGGAATTCGAGATCGAGCGCATCGTGGGGGTTCTGCGCTGGCTCACCCGTCAGATGGAGGAACGTTACCGGCAGTTTGCGGCGGTGGGGGCGCGGAACCTCGCGGATTTCAACGCCCGGGCCGAGGAGGCCGGGGAAACCCGGTTGCCTTACATCGTGCTGTTCATCGACGAGCTGGCGGACCTGATGATGGCCGCGCCGGTGGATGTGGAGCGGACCATCACCCGGCTGGCGCAGATGGCGCGGGCGACGGGGATCCATCTGGTGATCGCCACCCAGCGCCCCAGCGTGGATGTGGTGACCGGATTGATCAAGGCCAACTTCCCGGCCCGCATCGCCT
>NZ_DAOUCJ010000040.1 GCF_034432235.1 Thermoflexus sp.
GCGGATCGCTTCCTCTCCCCAAACGGGCAGGTCCGACCATGGCCGTTCGAGGGAGGCACAGGCCCGGAGCTCGCATTATACGGGGGTTGATTCCGTTGTGAACGCATGGCGTGTCGAATGAATTCGACCTCAAAAGGCCTTCGGCCCATAGCCGGCCTGCGCCAGCCGAACGGCTTTCGCGGCGGCGCAGGCCGATGTGTGGCGCATCAGCGCCTCGCGAGGCCGATTAACGAATTTTTTGAAGTTCATCATTCGACCTGGAGCTCAGCGCAGGAAGAGCAACGGGACGGCGATATCCACCCACAGGTTGTTCAGGAAGTGCATCAGGATGCAGGGATACACCGATCGATAGCGCATGTAGAGCAGGGCGGGAAAGAAGGACCAGAAGAAGACATACAGGACCAGCCCAGGCCCGATGCCCCCGTGATAGAGGGCGAAGAGCAGGTTGTGCAGGAGCAATGCCCTGAGACGTCCGATCCGACCTTCCAGCGCCTGGAGCACATATCCCCGGAACATGGTCTCCTCCGCCGGCGGCACCAGGATCAGGCCGGCCAGGACGATCCAGACGAACTCCAGGGTGGAGGCCGGCTGGACGAAACCCCGGCGCGCGGGATCCCAGTAAAGGGGGATCCCGAGGGTCTGCCGCGCCGCATCGAAGGGGAACCAGAGCATTTCCGCGGCCACCGCGGCCAAAGCGGCCAATCCCACGGCCTCCAGAGAAAGCTTCCCCCGCCATCCCAGATCCGGAAGCCCCACGCCTTCCGAACGGAGGATCCGCACGAGGGCCCACGCGGTGACCGCCGCCCACAGGGCGTAGATCAGCACACTGAACACGCCGGGATCCCGGATACCCACGGCAAGGGCCGCTCTCTCCGGGGGAAGGCCTGCCATGTAGCCTGCCGTGTAGATGCCGAAGAAGGTCACGGCCGTGGCGATGATGCTGATGAAGGGGAAGAGAAGATACCGGATCGGAAGGGACGTGCGCATCGCTTCACCTCCTGTCTACGGGTTTTCTCACTGCCCATCGATCCGATGGAGTTCGCGAAGCCCTGCGGCGGCCATCACCAGGCCCAGCGCGCCCTCCAGCGCGAAGGCGAGATCTGGACGGCCGGCGAACAAAGCGAGGAAGGGGACGCCGAAGGCGCTGAGAACGCCCAGGGGGAAGAAAAGGGGCAGCAGGATGCCGGATACGAACAGGGCGATCCCGATGGCGTAGCCCCACAGGGCGATGATGGCCCCGGAGGGGAGGGAGGCGGGGCCCAGGCCGGTCGCCAGCATCGCCATCCCGCCTATGATCACCCCCCACGCCCAGCCCACCTTCGGGGCCAGCGCCGTGCGCAGCGGCGGCATCCCTTCCAGCCGCCCGCGGCGGAGGGCAATCCCATAGGTGGCGATGATCCCGCCGGCCGCCGTCAGCAGGATCGCCGCGAGGATCCACCCCGTGAATGGAACGGCCCGCGCGACGACCCATGCGAGGGCGCCGGCGATGCCCCAGAGGATCAGAGCGGGGAGGGGACCGGCGATAGGCGCGGTGGCCCCGAAGAAGGCGAGGTAAAGGGTTGGGACCCAGAAGGCGCGGCCGATCAGGAGATCCGAGAAGATGTTGAACGCCGTGTAGAGGCCGAAGGCCACCATATAGAACGCGAAATGGCGGACCTCCGACCGCCCCTTCATCGCGATCACACGGAGCACATCCACCGTCTCCAGAAGCTCCTGAAGCACCTTCTCGCTCGTCTCCATGGGAGGCCTCCATCGCGTTTTGAAACATGAACTCCCCTCACGCTGCTCCGCGTTTGCGCCGCGCGGATTTCAGGATCCGGCCCAGGCGATCCAGGTAGACCTGCAGGCGGCGGCGCCCCTCCGGCGTGAGGGCATAGGTCGTGCGGGGCCGCCGGCCTGCAAAAGCCTTGTGCACCCGGATCAGGCCGTGCTCCTCCAGCACCCGCAGGTGCTGGGCCAGGTTGCCGTCCGTGACGCCCAGCTCCCGCTTCAGGGTCTGGAAGTCCAGCTCCCCAGCCTGAAGGAGCAGCGTCATGATCCCCAGGCGCACCCGCTCGTGGATGATCGGATTCAGATCCAGGATCTCCATAGGCTGTTATCGCATTCCGGGGCTGTCCGAATATGCCGGCCGGGGAGGGGCTCCCTCCGCCCGCTTTCCGATCGCCTCCAGGCTCGGCAGGGCCACGACGCCGATCTCCTTTGCGGATCAGTCTACTTTGCTTACGAAAAGAACTTTGTGTCGAAAAGTATAACGGACTTCCCCGATCCTGTCAAGAGGAGCGTTTCGGGATCCGCGGCCGGGGGTGCTTCACGGGCGTGACCCTCCTGACGGGCTTTCTTCCTTCCCGCGCTTTGGCGCATGGGGCGGGGTGTGTTACGATAGCCATGGCGTTTGCTTCCAGACCTGAGGAACATGGAGGCGGTGCAGCGATGACGCGATCCGATCCCTTCGGCGCGAAAGCGATGCTGGAAACCGCGGCCGGAACGGTCGTGTATTATCAGCTCCGTCGTCTGGCGGAGCAGGGCGTAAGCGATCCCTCCCGTCTGCCCTTCTCCATCCGGGTCCTTCTCGAGAACCTCCTCCGGCACTGCGACGGCAGCCTGGTGACCGAAGAGGACGTCCTGGCCCTCGCCCGCTGGGTCCCTCGGGATCTTCCCGATCGGGAGATCCCGTTCATGCCTGCCCGGGTGATCCTCCAGGATTTCACTGGTGTTCCTGCGGTGGTGGATCTGGCGGCGATGCGCTCGGCGGTGAAGCGCCTGGGCGGGGATCCCCGGCGGATCAATCCCCTGGTCCCTGCGGATCTGGTGATCGATCACTCCGTCCAGGTGGATTTCTTCGGGACGGAGCTCGCCTTCTACATGAACGTGGAAAAGGAGTTCGAACGCAACCGGGAGCGCTATGCGCTGCTGCGCTGGGCCCAGAAGGCCTTCCGGAACTTTCGCGTGGTCCCTCCCGGCACCGGCATCGTCCACCAGGTGAACCTGGAATACCTGGCG
>NZ_DAOUCJ010000041.1 GCF_034432235.1 Thermoflexus sp.
ATGCGGTGGAGGGAACGTTGCGGGCCGGATGGTTGCCCGCGGCCTTCGGCCATGTTTTCAACATCGGGCATCCCGAGGAGATCTCCATCCTCGCCCTGGCGGAGAAGATCCGGTCGATCTCGGGCTGCCGGGCGCCGATCCGCTTTCTCCCCTTCTCCGAGGTCTATGGGCCGGATTTTGAGGAGGTTCCCCATCGGGTTCCGGATGTCTCGAAGGCTCGTGCCTTGCTGGGTTTTGAGGCCCGTGTTACCCTGGACGATGGTCTCCAGCGAACCTGGGAGTGGTGGCGGACATGCCGACGCGTTTGAGTGGGTGGTGTGATCGGATCCTGGAGGCAGGGTGGCTGATGGCGGTGGTCATCGCCCCCCTGTTTTTCAATATCTACACCAGTCGGGTCTTTGAGCCGGATAAGCTGACTCTGGTCCGCTCCCTGGCCCTGCTGATGGCGGCGGCCTGGCTGGTGAAGCTGGTGGAAGCCTGGGGGCGGCGGGTTCCCCTGGCGCAGGCCGTGGGGTTCTCCGGGCATACCCCGCTGGTGATGCCGGCGCTGGCCTCGGCAGGAGTTTATCTCCTGGCCACCCTGTTCTCCATCACGCCTTATACCAGCTTCTTCGGTTCCTATCAGCGATTGCAGGGAACGTATAGCTGGCTGGCTTATCTGGTGATCTTCTTCAGCATATTGTCCGGTTTGCGAACCCGGGCGCAGTTCGAGCGGCTGGCAACCGCGATGGTCCTGACCAGCCTCCCGGTGGCGATCTATGGGCTGATCCAGCGCTATCGGCTGGATCCCCTGCCGTGGGGTGGGGATGTCACCAGCCGGGTGGCCTCTCATATGGGCAATGCGATCTTTGTGGCGGCCTATCTGATCATGGCCTTCATGCTGACTCTGGGGCGTCTGGCGGAAGCCTTTCATTCGATTTTGACGACAGAGCCGCCGCGCAACAGCGATGTGGTCCGTGGGGCGGTTTACGTCTTCATTGCGGCGGTCCAGCTCGCTACCATCTATTTCAGTTTCAGCCGAGGGCCATGGCTGGGGCTGATGGGGGGGCTGTTCCTGTTCGGGTTGCTCTGGCTGGTGATCCGCCGCCAGCGAGTGGGTCTGTTTGCGGTGCTGGGGCTTTCATCAGCCGTTTTGATTTTTTTGGTTCTGCTGAATATCCCGGGCGGGCCGCTGGAATTTCTCCGGCAGTCTCCGTATATCGGACGGCTGGGGCATATCTTTGAGACGGAAACCGGAACCGGGAAGGTTCGAGTCCTGATCTGGCAGGGTGCGCTCCGGCTGGTGCTCCCTCACGAGCCGATCCAGTTCCCGGATGGTCGCCCCGATCCTTTCCATCTGATCCGGCCGTTCGTCGGCTATGGGCCGGAGTCGATGTATGTGGCTTACAACCGATTTTATCCTCCCGAGCTGGCCCACTATGAGGCGCGCAATGCGTCTCCGGATCGTTCTCATAATGAGACGTTCGATGCCTTGGTGAATACGGGCTTGCTGGGATTCCTGGTTTATCAGTGGCTGTTCTTTGCTCTTTTCGCCTACGGGTTGCGCAGTCTGAATCTGATCCATGGGCCGCGGGATCGGAATCTGTTGCTGGGTTTGTGGGTGGGTGGGGCGCTTGTCGTCGGGCTGGCCTTCGCCCTCCGATTCGGTCCGCACTTTCTGGGCGTGGCGGTTCCGGCCGGGACGGTTCTGGGACTCCTGATCTATCTGGTTTTTGCGACCCTGCGGGCTTCTGGTGAGTCGTCAATTGAGCATCCTCATCGCTTTCTTCTGATCGCTCTCCTTGGGGGAATCCTCGCTCATTATATTGAGATCAACTTCGGGATTGCGATTGCCTCGACCCGGACGTGGTTCTGGGCCTTTGCGGCGATGCTGGTCGTGCTGGGGGAGGGATGGCTCTCTGAGCCGATCCTGGAACGTGCGGGGATGGCTCCAGCAGGTCCGTCATCGCGCAGGGGGAAAGGTCGGGGTCGTCGGGAAATTCGTGAGGCTCCCGTGCAGGCTCGCCCGTGGTGGCCCTGGGTGGCAGCTTCGGGTCTGCTGATGGCGCTGATGCTCTCCTTGCTCTCTTATGAGTTTGTGACCAATCAGGGGCAACGCCTGGATATGTGGTCCCTGATTGCGACCAGTTTGACCCGATTGCCACTGCAGGGGAACCGGTTTTCGCCCTTCATCTTGTTGATGTTGGGCTTGGTGGGAGGTCTGGGGGCTGCGCTGGTTCTGGCGGAGGGGGTTCGGCGGGATTGGATTCCCGAGCGTATGGTTTTCCCGGCTCTGGGCCTGTATGCGGCGGTTGCAGGGGGCGGGTGGTTGATTTATACGCTGGCCCATGCGGGAATTCTGGCGGGGCTGATCGCTCGTGTGCCTCAAACGGTGGAGGATGTGCTGCGGCTGGCAGATGGCGTGGCGGGGTTGTTGGATTTTCTGGTTCTTTTCCTTTTCGTTTTGCTGGCGTTGCT
Source organism: Thermoflexus sp. (assembly GCF_034432235.1). Taxonomy (NCBI): domain Bacteria; kingdom Bacillati; phylum Chloroflexota; class Thermoflexia; order Thermoflexales; family Thermoflexaceae; genus Thermoflexus; species Thermoflexus sp. The sequence continues at coordinate 2,458 of NZ_DAOUCJ010000041.1, forward strand.
GGTGGTTCTGATCTCCTGGGAAGGGCCGACAGTTGGGGATGAGGCGGGGCTGGGTCTGTTTGTGGCGCCGCCGGCTTTTCTGGCGGCCGCTCTGCTCATCTGGAATGTGCATCTGGATCCGATCCGGGCGGACACAGTTTACAAGCAGGGGGATCCATGGGATAAGCAAGGACAGTGGGAGGTGGCCATTTTGCTGTATCGGCGGGCGATTGAGTATGCGCCCCGGGAGGACTTCTATTACCTCTGGCTGGGTCGGGCCCTGCTGGAGAAGGCGGCCCGGGCGCCGGATTCCAGCCCGCGGCGGCTGCCGGATGGGGTCTCGTTTGAAGTGGCTTTCCGCCATCTGACCCTGGAGCGTCTGGTGGTCCTTCCCCGAGGGGATCTGCTGGAGATCACCCGGGCTGTGCTGGAGCAGGCGCGATTGCTGAACCCATTGAATACCGATCATACAGCGAATCTGGCCCGGATGCACCGGCGCTGGGCGGATCTGTTGCTGGATCCCCGTTATTGTCGGACGCGCATCGATCTCGCGGCGATGTCCCCTGAGTTTGTGCGCCATGTGGAGCTGGCGGGTCACTACTACGAGGAGGCTGTCCGTCTGAGTCCTAATAACGCGGGGCTGTGGAATGAGTGGGCCAGTGTGGATCTTTATCAGCGCAATGATCTGGAATCGGCGGAACGTAAATTGCAGCGTTCCCTGGAGCTGGATGATCGGTTCGATCAGACATATCAGCTCTATGGGGATCTCCTGATGGTGCATTCGGAGAAGGTGACAGATCCGGCCGCGAAGCGAGCGGCTCTGGAGCGGGCGGAGGTTTTCTATCGCCGTCTGGTGGAGCTTCAACCGGAGCATGGTGTGGGATGGGCGGCTTTGGCTTACCTGCAGGATCAGCTGGGGCGATCGGGGGAGGCTCGGGTCTCGCGGGCGCGCCTTCAGGCGCTGATCGGCTCGCGGTCGGAGGCTTGGCAATCTGTGGGCGATTTCTTTCTGAGCCACGCGGATTGTGCGCTGGATCGGGCCCAGGCGCTGGCATTGTATCGGGAGGCGGCGGAGGCATATGGCCAGGCGCTGGCGGCGAATCCGGGGGCGTTGACGGCCGCTTTGCGCCGGGGCTACGCGCTGCGAGGTGTGGGGAATCTAGAGGAGGCCGTGGCGACGTTCCGTCGGGCGATTCAGGTGGCAGGCGAGAGTCCAGAGGTCTGGCTGTTTTATCGGGAGCTGGCGGTTACGCTGGCGATGATGGGGCAGAAGTCGGAGGCAGAGACAGCAGCCGCGCAGGCCTGGCGTCGGGCGCCGCCGGGTGAGCAGCCGGGGCTTCAGACGCTTTTCGCCCAGCTGGGTCTCTCAGTTCGTCCATAGACGGTTGTGGGTCGAGAGTATCTCAGGGGAAATGTCTATGCGAAAACGTGCCGGTGCCACCCCCTGACGGAGAGGCCGCCCACCCCTTTCCTGATGAAGAACCTCCATCGGAAATCCCTCCCCACCACCACTTTATGTCTATGCGAAGCGATGGCGGTGGGGTCATGGCGGGCGAGTTGGGAGTGCGCTTCGGAGGGTGGCTGAGCGGGATCCCTCCCCGCAGGTCAGCAGGCGCTGGGCGATGAACGGCCCGAAAACCCAAAGGCCCCTGTCACGGCTACGCGGCCGCATCGCCGGACATTCCCCATCTCTCTACGCCCCGCCAGGCAAGAGTAAGGAAGAAGGATCCACGGCATAGCGGAATTCCTATACAATAATATTGGGGTTTACGAAGGTAAATTCGAATTCTGGAAGGACGGAATGGTCCCTCCCCAGGATGCGCTGAGGCCATGGCCGTCACCCCGGCTCTCAAAGGCCAGCGCCTTCCATATCGCGCGGACCTGGAACCGATCTTCTCTTAGAGGAGCGATCCATGCGGTTCGCCCAGCTGGTGGATTACTTCGAGCGGCTCGAAGCGACCACGAAGCGCCTAGAGATGTTCGATATCCTCAGCGAACTGTTCCAGGCATGTGAGCGGGAGGAGATCGACAAGGTCGTTTACTTCTGCCAGGAACAGCTGCTCCCGCCTTTCCGCGGGATCGAGATCGGCATGGCCGAGAAATTGATCCTCCGGGCGATCGCCCGCGCCACGGGAGCCAGCGAGGCGGAAGTCGCCCGGCTGAACAAAGAGCGCGGCGATCCCGGCCTGGTGGTGGAAGAATTGCTTCAACAACGGAAAACCCACCCGGCCGGGATGAGCGTGCAGGAAGTCTATGAGGCTCTCCTGCGGATCGCCGAAACGACCGGCGAGGGAAGCGTCGAACGCAAGATCCAGATGCTCGCTGATCTTTTCCGGCGATCCTCTCCAAAGGAAGCCCGCTACATCGCCCGCTTCGTCCTGGGGCGCCTGCGGCTCGGGGTCGGAGATCCCACCATCCTGGACGCTCTTTCCAAAGCCGTCGCCGGCGATCGAAGCCTGCGGCCGGACCTGGAGCGCGCATATAACCTGTGCTCGGATCTGGGGCTGGTGGCCCGGACCCTCTTCGAGCAGGGCATCGAAGGGATCCGCGCGTTCCGCATTCGGGTGGGGAACCCCATCCGACCGGCCCTGGCGGAGCGCCTCCCCAGCGCCCAGGAAATCGTGGAGAAGCTGGGCCGATGCGCCGTCGAGGTCAAGCTGGACGGCTTCCGCTGCCAGATCCATAAGGCTGGCGACCAGGTGGAGATTTTCTCCCGCAATCTGGAGCGCACCACCCCCATGTTCCCAGAGCTCATCGAAGCGGTCCGCCAGCAGATCGACGCCCGGGAGGCCATCCTGGAAGGGGAAGCCGTGGCGGTCAATGAGGAGACCGGTGAGATCTACCCTTTCCAGGTCACCGTCCAGCGGAAGCGCAAGCATGGCGTCGAGGAGATGATGCGGGAATACCCCCTGGTCCTCTTCGCCTTCGATCTCCTCTATGCCGATGGCCAGGATTACACCCCCCAGCCTTACGCCACCCGCTTTGAGGTGCTATCCCGCCTGATCCGGCCGGATGGCCGCATCCGCCTCGTCGATCGGATCATCACCGATGACCCCCGCGTGATCCAGCAGTTCTTCGATGAGGCGATCGAGCGCGGCATGGAGGGTATCGTGGCCAAACGCCTGGACGCCCCCTATCAGGCCGGCGCGCGCGGTTTCCACTGGATCAAGCTGAAGCGCTCCTACAAGGGCGAGCTGAGCGACACCATCGATGTTGTCATCGTGGGCTATTTCCGGGGCCGCGGCATGCGGGCGAAGTTCGGCATCGGGGCACTCCTGGGCGCCGTCTATGATCCCGACTCGGATACCTTTAAGACGGTGGCCAAGATCGGCAGCGGCCTGACCGAGGAAGAATGGGTGCGGATCCGGGAGCTGCTGGATCAGATCCGAACGGAACATCGGCCCGCCCGGGTGGAATCGGTTCTCGAGCCCGACGTGTGGGTGGAACCCCGATATGTAGTGACCGTCCTGGCCGATGAGATCACCCGCTCGCCGGTTCATACATGCGGGAAGACCAATGAGGAACCCGGCTATGCCCTTCGCTTCCCCCGGGTCGTGGGATGGATCCGCGAGGATAAGGGGCCGGAAGACGCCACCACCGTAAAAGAGATCCTCTCGATGTTCCAGATGCAGAAACGGGTGCAGCTCGCCGGATAAGGAGAACCCGGATGCGCTACGATCTCCTGATCCGACAGGTCACCGTAGTGGATCCCGGCCCGGAAGGGGTTGCGGTGCGGGCCGGGCAGGACATCCTGATCCAGGGCTCCCGGATCGCCGCGATTCAGCCCACCGGTCAGGTCGACCCCGCTTCCGCAGCCCGGGTCATTCCAGGAGAGGGCATGGTCGCCATGCCTGGCCTGATCAACACCCACGCCCACGCCGCCATGGTCCTCTTCCGTGGATCGGCGGAGGATGTGCCCATCGAGGAATGGTTTAACGATTACATCTGGGCGATGGAGACGAACCTGACCCCGGAGGACATCTACTGGGGAGCCCTGCTGGCAGCGGTGGAGATGATCGAGAGCGGGATCACGACGGTAGCGGACCACTATTTCGAGATGGATCAGGTGGCCGAGGCCTTCGTTGCTGCCGGGCTGCGTGCACACCTCGCCTGGGCGATGTTCGGACAGAACCCCCGGGAAGAGCTGGATCGAACGGCGACCTTTGCGGCCCGCTGGCACGGCGCAGCGGCGGACCGCATTCGCGTCTGGATGGGGCCTCACGCTCCCTACACCTGCCCCTATGACTTCCTCCAGGAGGTCGCCCGCGAGGCGAGGCGGCTGGGATTGGGCGTCCACATCCACGCTTCGGAAACCGCAGAACAGGTGCAATCCAGCCTCCAGCGGTACGGCGTCACGCCGGTCCGACTGCTGGAGCGTGCCGGCCTGATGGAGGGCCGGCTGCTCTGCGCCCACGCAGCCCATGCGACCCCGGAGGACATCTCGTTGATGGCCGCCCATCGGGTCGGTGTGGCCCACTGTCCCAAGACCTTCCTGAAACTGGCCGCGGGGATCGCGCCGGTGACGGCCATGCGCCAGGCTGGGATCCCGGTGGGCCTGGGGACGGATGGGGCGGCGAGCAACAACACCCTGGATCTCTGGGAACAGATGCGGCTGGCCGCCCTGCTCCAGAAGCACGAGCGTCGGGATGCGCGGGCGTTGCCCCTGCATGAAGCGCTAACGATGGCGACGTGGGAGGGGGCGCGGGCGCTGGGAGAGGAAGAGCGCCTGGGACGCATGGCTTCTGGCTACCTGGCCGATCTCATCCTGGTCCGGCTGGATGGGGCGCACGTGCAGCCGGTGCACCGGGTGGAAGCGGCACTGGTCTATGCGGTCCGGGCCAGCGATGTCGACACCGTGATCGTGAACGGGCAGGTGCTGATGGAAGGACGCCGGCTGCTTACGCTGGATAAAGCGGAGATCCTGCGTCAGGTCCAGGCGCGAGCGGATCGGCTGGCCCAGCGGGCACATGGACGGCGATTACAAACGTATCGTTAGCCCATTGCCTGGACCGTAGGCCGACCTCACCCGCGGAGGGATCTTCATCGGGTTCAATCCTCCCGCTTAATCCGCACGGCGATCAGGGTGCCATCCGATTGACGTCGTGCCCGGACCTCCACACGATCGCCCACGTGAGGATCCTCCCGGATCTCTGTATCCCCAGTCACCTGCACAGCGCGTCCATCGATGATCCAGGTGGATCCGGAGATCGCCTGGAGCACTCCCTTCCACTCGATAGTTTCCCCTTCTTCCCCTGGAGTCCGGGTTGGCTCAGGTGTCTGGGTTGGCTCGGGCGTCTTGGTTAGAGCGGGCGTGGGAGCCACCGTCGCCGGCGGCAAGGGCGGGGCGGTCGGAACTGGCGTTGCCGTCGGCAAAGGTGTGGGCGTCGGCCGGGGGATCCGCGTTGGAACCGGTGTAGAGGTGGCCTCCATCCAGGCCTCCGCAGGCGTCCCGGTCGGCTCGGGCGTCGGCGTGGGAGTCTCGGAGATCCTCTGGATGCGCATGGCGATCAGCTGTCCTTCCGGCCCCAGGAAGGCCGTCACCTTCACCCTCTGATCCACAGTTACAGGCCCCAGCATTTCTGTTTCAGGGAAGATCTCCACCGGCACACCTCCGATACGCCAGGTGGTCCCTTCGATGGCTTCGATCCGACCCTCCCAGGTCACCGTTCCAATGCCCCGCTGTTGAGTGAGCATCCGGTATTCCTCCCAGCGGCGAGCCGCCAGCGTCTCCTCCACCAGACGCCGCTCTACCGGATCCAGGGTCAGGGCGAGCCAGACCTGCTCTTCCATACGCTTGATCCCATAGAGGGGATCTCCCGGCAGGCTGCCCTGGGCCATGGCATGGAGGACGCCAATGATGAGGAGTGCGACCGCGATCGCAGCCCCCGCTGGCGCATATCGTCCCCATCCGAACAGAACCGCGGCCCATGGGCGGCGGGAGGACCGCAGGGCTTCCGCGCGCTGGAGGAAAGCAGTCCGGGAGGCCAGCTCCGCCCGCAAGGACGGCGCGGGGGGACGCACGGCCTCGATCATCCGGGCGATGCGCAAAACCGGGGCCACTTCCGGATATCGAGCCGTTACTTCCTCCAGCGTGGCCCCTTCCCGCAGCCTCTCCAACGCTTCTTCCAGAACGTCCTCACGCTTCGCCATAGTCATTTCGGAGATCCTTTAATCGTTTCGCGAGGGCCGTCAGGGCCCGATGCTGAAGCAATTTCACAGCTCCCACGCTTTTCCCCAGCTCCTGGGCGATCCGGGCCAGCGGGAGATCCATCCAGAAACGCATCAGGATCACCGCCCGCTGGTCCGGGGTCAGATGCTTCAGGGCCTCCCGGACTTGTTCCCGCACCACCACATCCTTCCCTTCTTCCGCAGCCCTTGAGCGGCCCCAATCCTCCTCCAGCGGGACCTGGGGATGCCGGTAATGGGCGCGGTGATGTTCGGCCACCAGATGATCCGCGGTCCGGAACAGCCAGGCCGCCAGATGGCGATCCGGCCCCCGTCCCCGATGGAAGGCTTCGAGGAGGCGCAGGAAGACCTCCGCGGTCACGTCCTCTGCAACCGCCTGCTCCCCTACCCGGCCGAGCACGTAGAAATACAGCATCTGGTAATACCGCTCGTGCAGCTCGGACAGGGCCTCCGGGTCCAGGGACCGTGCACGGGCCAGCAGGGCCTGTTCGTCTATCACCGTTCCAGATCGCTCAAGGAAAGTTTCCACCGTCGATAGATCCCATCGTATCCGCTCGGGCGGGAAGATGCCACTCCCACAGGCCCTCATTGTGGGCACCGCCTCGTTCAAGCCTCACGGGAAAGGGGGTTGGGCAGGATATCCTGGCGGCCCGCCCAACCCCATGCCTCCCTGATTCTCCCGAATTATCAGTCGGAATCATCCTTTTCGGGACGATCCTTGTGGTGATCCTCATCCTTCTTCCCACCATCATCCTTCTTCTCATCATCCCCTTTCTTCCCATCATTGTCACCTTTCTTGCCTTCCTCTCGCGTTCCAGAATCCTTCCCGGACCGATCTTCAAGTTGAATTCGAAGGGCACGGATGGAGCCATCGCTCTGAAGAACCCCCTTCACCTCAACCCAGGCGCCGAGGGTGATAGGGTCATCGATCCGGGTATTCCCATCGACCCGGACCGTCCGACCAGCGATGCGATAGCCATCGGGAAGGATCTCCTCCACGGCACCTTTGAACTCCACCTCCTCCTTAGTCTTCAACATGGATCCGGAACGCCAGGATCGTTCCGTCCGGTTGCAGAACGCCCTTCACCTCCACAAAAGTCCCCACGGCGATCGGACCCTCAACACGCGTGGTCGCGGTCACCATCACCGTCCGCCCCCCAATCCGATAACCGTTGGGCAAAACCTCCTCCACCACCCCCTTGAACTCCATTTGAAGGATAGGAGTGGGCAGGGGAGAGACCATTGTCCCTCCCGCCGTTCCGGCCACCGATCCGCCCGAGGATTGAACCCGGATCATCGTGGCATTCCAAGCCCCATCTGCTGGGGCCCCTTCCACCTCCACTCGGGCTCCTACCTGAAGGTCCCCCAGGATCTGCGTCTGGCCGGTCCAGCGAACCAGCCGGCCGGAGACCTGAAGGCCATCCGGGAGGATCGCCTCCACTGTTCCCTCCCAGCGCGTTGCGGTTCCTTCCCTGGATGCCGGAGGGGTCGTGCAGGCCGTTAGCATCAACCCGATCCACGCCAGCAGGAAGATTCCGAAACCGATGCCCTTTTTCATGGGACCACCCCCGTCTTTAGGATGCTGAACCCGGGTTCGCTCATCATGTCATGTCGGAGATCACCCGGAAAAGGTTACGGGGGTGGGATTCGAGATTTTCTATGGGGAAGGCCAGGGCCACGTCTCAGCCATCGGTTCGGCACGGGGAAGGGTAGGGTTGTATAGTAGAAAAGTCCACCAGGAGAGGATTCGGAAGATGGCGCGCGTTGACTGGCGAGAGCGAGTGGTCATCAATCCCGAGATCCACCATGGAGAACCATGTATCCGTGGCACGCGGATTCCGGTGAAGGTGATTGTGAGCAGCCTGGCGGAAGGGATGTCCTTTGAAGACATCCTTCGGGAGTATCCCCCGTTGAGCGCGGAGGATCTCTGGGCCGCCCTGGCCTATAGCCAGCGTCGAATTTGACAGGCCCCTTTTTTCACATTACAGTAACCGCGGAATTTCGGGGCGACGTGGGGAGTCCGCGGGGAAGCGGGCTGAGAGGGCGCCCTGCCGGCCGGAGGCCGGCCCTGGTGCCGACCCATGGAACCTGATCCGGGTCATGCCGGCGGAGGGACGGTCGCCACCCGTTTGCCCCTCGCGTCTCTCCATCTCTCCCCACGAAGATCGCCTCTGAAGGAGCTCATGGGATGGCGCTGGACCTGCGCGTTTACCTCGTTCTGGACCCGGCGCTCACCTCCGGGCGATCGCCGCTGGAGATCGCGGAATCGGCCCTTAAGGGGGGGATCACCGCCATGCAGTTGCGCTGGAAATCCGGGCCGTTGCGGGAGATGCTCCGGCTGGGGGAAGCCCTGCGGGCGCTCTGCCGGCGATATGGTGTTCCTTTCCTCATCAACGATCGCGTCGACGTCGCCATGGCGATCCATGCGGACGGGGTCCACCTGGGCCAGGAGGATCTCCCTCCTGAGGTGGCGCGGCGCCTTCTGGGCCCTCAGGCCCTCATCGGGGTCTCCGCCCGCACCCCGGCGCAGGCTCAAGCGGCGGAGGCCGCCGGCGCCGATTATCTGGGATCGGGCTCCATCTTCCCCACAGCTTCCAAGGCCAACCCGATTCTCATCGGACTGGAGGGGCTGGCCGCCGTCGTCCGCTCCACGCGGCTTCCGGTGGTAGCCATCGGCGGAGTGACTCCGGAGAACGCCGCCGTGTGCATCCGTATGGGAGCCGCCGGGGTCGCGGTGATCTCCGCCATCACCCAGGCGCCCGATCCGGAGGCCGCCGCGCGCGCCCTGCGACGGGCGGTGGATGCAGCGCTGGCCGAGCGGGAGAAGCGCTCCCCCTCCGGCGCTTAACGGATGGAGGCGGGATCAGGGCCTCCAGCCCTCGCGGAGTTCTGCAATCCTCAGACCAGGAGGATGGCGATGACCACTTTGCCTCGTGCCCTAACGATCGCCGGATCGGATTCGGGCGGGGGGGCGGGCATCCAGGCGGATCTGAAGACCTTTGGCGCGCTGGGCGTTTACGGCATGAGCGTGCTCACGGCCCTCACCGCCCAGAACACCCGGGGAGTCCAGGCGGTTTTCGAACTCCCCCCTGAGTTCGTGGCGGCCCAGATCGACTCGGTGCTGGGCGACATCGGCGCCGACGCGGTGAAAACGGGGATGCTGGCGAATGCCGCCATCATCGAGGTGGTCGCCGGGAAAATGCGGGAATACCGCGTGGAGCGTCTGGTCGTCGATCCGGTCATGCGGGCCAAGAGTGGGGATCCCCTCCTTCGCCCGGAGGCCCAGGACGCACTGATCCGTCACCTCTTCCCCCTGGCGATGGTGGTCACCCCGAACCTCCACGAGGCGCGGGCGCTGGTGGGGCGGGAGCTGCGGAGCCGGGCGGATATGCGAGAGGCAGCACGGATCATCCACGAGATGGGGCCGCGCTGGGTGGTGGTGAAAGGCGGCCACCTGGAAGGGGATGATCACAGCGTGGACATTGTGTTCGATGGCCGGGATTTCTATGAGCTGGACGCCCCACGGGTGGACACGGTGAACACCCATGGGACGGGGTGCACGTTCGCCTCGGCCATCGCGGCGGGGCTGGCCAGGGGTCTCCCACCCCTGGAGGCCATCCGTCAGGCGAAAGACTATCTGACCGCGATCCTCCAGGCCTCCCGGGCCTTTAAACTCGGCCGGGGCGCGTATGGGCCGATGGATCACTTCGCTTTGCTGAAAGCCCGGGCTTATCCCGGATAGAAGGCGAGCAGGACATCCGCCGCCGGGCGCCCATTTCGGAAGATGGGATGGCCCCTTCCCCTTCTGGGGCCGTGGGGAACCCCTTCAATGCCCTGCGGCCCCAGCCGCCCCTGATCGTTCGGTTTCACCGCCACCCTTCGACGGCCAGGCCGAGGATCCCCACCAGGACGGTGAGGACGGAAGCCCATCCCAGGCGGCGCAACCAGGGGCCCCGCAACCCGCCCAGCCGGGCCATCGGCACGTGGAAGAGCAAGCTGGCCATGGAGGCCAGCACCACACCAAGCCCTGCCGCCTCCATCGAAATCTGCCCCTGCGCCGCCAGGGTCGCCGCCGCCGCCGCTGTCGAGGCGCTGCTCACCAGCCCGCCCAGGAACGTCGCCACCATAAATCCTCCTGGTCCCAGGAAGCGATCCGCCAGCACCACGGCCGCCCGGATCACCAGATAAAACGTCCCGAAGAGCAGGCTATGGCGCAGCGAGAAGGGGAAAGCCAAGCGGATCGCCGGCGCAGCCGAAGATGCGTTCTGCCGGAGGATCCGAAGGACCATCAGCCCGGTGAGGCCGGCCATCAGCCCCACCGCCAGCCAGCCGTGGAGCAGCGCGGCCGGCGCGAAGATCCCCAGGATCAGGCCGTTGCGGGCCATCATGGCGATGTTAGCCAGCAGCATCCCCTCCAGGGCCAGATCCATGGCTTTCTCCTCCTGTCCCCGACATCGCCGGGCCAGCTCCGAAACCGTCGCCGTGCTGTTCACCAGCCCGCCGAGGATCCCGGTGAAATGGATCCCCCGGGCGCCGTAAAGCCGCAGCAGCGCATAGTTCACCAGGCCGATCGCCGAGAGGATCACCACCACCAGCCACGCCGCCCGGAGGTTGACCAGGCCCATGGGATCCACGGTGGGGGACAGGCCCTCCGGCAGGAGGGGATAGATCACCAGCGTCAGCACCCCGAACAGCACAATGGAGCGCAGCTCCTCCAGGGAAAGCCCCACGGTAAAGCGGACCAGCTCCGCCTTCCAGGCCAGGAGCATCGTCACCAGCACGGCGGTAGCCGCCGCCACCAGGAAATACCCCTGCGCAACCACAATGCCCAGGAGCAGCGTCACCAGCAGGGCCACCGAAGTCGTCATCTCCAGGGAGCGGTCCACCAGCATGCTGCGGATATTGAGGATGCTCACCAGGGCGATCGCCGCAGCCAGGACCAGGAAGGCGGCGACGGGGTGGATCAGCCAGGCCAGGCACCCCGCCAGCGCCGCCAGGGCGAAGGTGCGCAACCCCACATCCTTATGCGCCCACTCCCGCTCCAGCCCGATCAGCAACCCGATCCCCAGCGAGATCCCGATCGGTTCAATGTATCCCCGAAGATCGCCCATCGTCGTATCTCGAACGAGGTGGGACAACCACAAGCAGTTGTCCTCCTGCACCGAAGGGGACGCGAGACAAAACGCTATGTGAGATGGGCCCCGCCCGTCACATCCAGAACCGCGCCGGTGATGAAATCGGCCTCAGGCAGACACAACAACAGCACGGCGTTGGCCACATCCTGAGGTTCCTCAATTCGCCCCAGCGGGGTTTTGCTCACATACTCCGCGCGCACGGCCTCTGGATCCATCCCCCGCAGCTGCCCCTCCCACACGATCTCGCGCTCCTGCATCGATGTGCGGACAAATCCGGGGCAGATCAGATTGACTTTGATATTATACTTGCCCACTTCCACCGCCAAACTCAGGCCGAAGCCGATCACCGCCCACTTGGAGGCCGCATAGTGCGCCAGCAGAGGGACAGCCCGATGGCCGGCCATGGACGCCGTGATGATGATGCGACCGCCGCCCTGGCGGATCATATGGGGAATAGCGGCCTGGCAGGTAAAGAACACTCCTTTCGTGTTCACGTTGAAGTTATAATCCCATTCCTCCTCCGTGAGGTCCTTCACCCAGTTCATCGTGGAAACCCCAGCGTTCGGGCAGACTATATCCAGGCGTCCCCATTTAGCGACCACGGCATCCATCACCGCGACGTTGTCAGCCTTCCTGGTGACATCGAGACGCCAGGATTCCGCGACCCCATCGGATTGACGGATCTCCTCCGCAACCTGACGGGCCCCTTCCTCGTTAATATCCGTTACGGCCACATAAGCCCCTTCTCGAGCCAGGGTTCGGGCGATAGCCGCTCCGATCCCGGTCCCCGCGCCGGTTACCATCGCAACCTGTCCATCCAGGCGTCCCATGGATGAGCCTCCTTGGAGAAAGGAGCTGGAACTTACACCCTCAGACTAAGATAGAGAAGGCAAGACAGCCCCTCCTTGGGCCCCTTGGGCCTCAAGGAGGAAGGTTCCCTAAAGGTAATCAGGCGTGTGACCCCTGTTGAGTTTCACCCCCCAGACAGTCGACCCACGCGAGGGAAAAGCGGTTTTAGGGCTTCGTAAAGGTCCCGATAAAGGCGGTAAGCCTCCTGATACCGCCGGTGGGCTTCGGGATTCGGTTCATTCCAGTAAGCCGGACCCGCAAAGGCCTCGATCTCCGCCCAATCCTGGAACAGGCCAGCGCCCATCCCGGCCACGAAAGCCACTCCCAGGGCCGAGCCGGGATGCCCGGGGTGGGCCTCCACCGGAAGCCCCAGAACATCTGCGGCGATCTGACGCCACAGCTCGCTGCGCACCCCGCCGTCGGTAGCCAGCACCCGTCGGATGGGATAGCCGCGCTCCTGTAGGATCTCCAGATGATGCTGGAATCCATAGATCACCGCCTCCAGGATGGCGCGGAACATATGACCCCGACTGTGGCTCAGGGTAAGCCCAAAGAAGATCCCCCGGGCTTCCGGATCGAAGAGCGGGGTCTTCTCCCCAAGGAAATAAGGCAGGACGATCAGTCCATCGGAAGCGGGCGGGACGGCTGCGGCTTCCTCATCCAGTCGGCGATAGGTTGCGGACCCACCTTCTTCCCTCAGCACCTGGGTGACGAACCACTTCACCAGAGAGCCGGAAGCCGCCATGCATCCATTCAGAAGGTAACGCTCAGGGATATCGTGATAATCGATGTAAAGCCGGGGATGAGGCTCCAGGCGATCCATGCAATACAGGATATCTCCTGCGGCGCCGAACTTGATTAACAGATCCCCATGCTCCCGGAGGCCAGCGGCCAGCGCGGAGGCAACGTGGTCCGCGCTCCCAGCCGCCACCAGCGTTCCCGGCGCCAGACCTGTCGCCTCCGCCGCCTCCCGCGTGACCTCACCGATGATCTCTGTGGGAAAGCGCACAGGTGGGAAAAGTTCCTCCTGAAGATGGCTGGCCTGCAAGAACATCTCATCCCACGTCCGTCGATAGATGTCGAACAGGCCGCTTTCCACCGCCCAGTTGATCTCCAGCGACCACGCCCCGCTTAGCCGGTAAGCAATATAGTCATAGGAACCCAAGACAAGACGAGTGCGACGCCAGATCTCCGGCTCATGTCGCTGGATCCACATCAGGCGGGGTCCCACATGCTGCTGATTGGTGTAGCCACCGGTCCGGGCGAAAAGCTGCTCCTGATCCAGGTTCCGACGAAGCCACTCGATCTCCTCGATGGCTCGTGCATCGTTCTGGAGGATAGCAGGACGCAGGGGGTTCCCCCTCTCGTCCAGCAGGACGAGGGCAGGCACCATCCCGCTGCATCCGACCACGGCCACCTCTCGCGGATCCCGATTCACAAGAAGTTGCCGGCAGACCGAAACCACTCCCCGCCACCAGTCCGCCGGATCCTCCTCAGACCATCCCGGATAGGAGGAACGGAGATCATGGGGAGCATAGGCCTCCGCCACCAGCCTCCCGCCCGGCTCGATCAGAACGCCCTTCACCCCACTGGTTCCCACATCGATTCCCAATGCGAAGCGGGCCATCGTGGACCTCCTGATCATCCTTTCAGGGCACCTCCCCCAAGGCCTCGCACCAGATAGCGTTGCACGAAGAAGGAGGCGATCATCACTGGGATCACCGCTGAGATGATCGCCACCGACATCTTCCCCATATCCACTCCCCGGAAGGTCCAGTAGCCGGCGATCGCCACCGGCAACGTCTTGGAATGCCCGCCTGCCAGCATCAGAGCGTAAAACATCTCATTCCAGGACATGATGAAAGCGAACAGCCCTGCAGCCGCCATGCCCGGACGAGCGGCCGGCAGGACAACCTGAACGAAGGCTTGCCACCGCGTGCACCCATCCACCATCGCCTGCTCCTCCAAGTCCCGCGGCACATCCTCAAAGAACCCGATCAGAAACCACGTCACGAGAGGGGCAATGAAGGTGAGGTGGGCAATAGCCACCGCCCAGACCGTATCCAGAAGCCCGACATAGTAAGCCATCAGGAAGAAGGGGATGATAAAAAGAGCCGGCGGCATCATCTGGGCGGCCAGGATCACAAAGCGCAGCCCTGTTCCGCCGGTCCGGAAGCGAGAGAAGGCGTACGCGGCCGGGGCCCCCACGATCAGAGAAACGATCACAGTGAGGCCCCCTACGATCACGCTGTTCAGGAAATGGCGGGCGAAGGAGGAGTTCAACCAGACCTCAGACCAGTTCACGCTGGTTGGTTCGAACCCGAAGAGAGAAGGACGGCTCAGCTCCACCGGCGGCTTCAGGGAGGCCAAGAAAATCCACAGGAAAGGGAAAAGGACGGCAACCGCGGCGATCGATAGCATACCGAATCGAAGAAGGATCGGCCATCGCCGACTCCAGCGCAGGATCCTCCAGGCCGGCATAGCCTTTATGGCGACGCTGCGAGCCAGCCCTGTCATGTCATCGCCTCCTGACGCCGCAGGATGCGGAAGAGAAGCACCACGAGGGCAAAGATCACCCAGGCGAGTGTAACGGCCATCGCCGCCGCCTCGCCCAATCGGAAGTAAAGAAAGCCAACCCGGTAAATATGGAACAGAATCGTTTCGGTGCGCTCTCCTGGCCCTCCCCTCGTGATAGCGTATACATACTCAAACACACGGAACGCATCCAGCATCCGGATCAGAATCGCTGCCAGTATCACTGGGCGGATCAGCGGAAGGACCAAATAACGAATCATTTGAAGCTCTGACGCGCCGTCCACTCGAGCGGCCTCAAAGGGCTCTATTGGCAGGGCTTCCATCCCTGCCAGAAGCAGCAGCACCATCAGCGGCGTCCACTGCCATACATCAATCAGGATCAGGGAAAAGAGCGCCAAGCTGGGGCCAAACCAGTCGATCTCCACCCCTATGGTTCGTAACCAGACCGGGATGATCCCGAGCTGATTGTTCAGTAGAAACCGGAACATCAGGCCGACAGCGATAGGGGTGACAAACATCGGTGTCAGCAGAATCGCGCGGAAGAGATTCTGAGCAGGCACCGGCCGCCAAAGCAGATAAGCCAGGAGGAAACCCAAAAGAAGTTCCAGCCCCACCGCCCCGAATACGAAAACCAGAGTGTTCTGCATAGCGGTCCAGTAGGAGGAATTCCCCAGCAGCCCCCGATATTGCTCCATCCCAACCCAGCGGACCTCATTCAGGGCGGTGAGTCGGTAATCGTGCGCCGAGATATAGACAGCGAAGGCCATCGGATAGCCCTGGACGGCCACCAGCAATAGGATCAGAGGCAGAACCATCCGGCGACCCAATCGTCGATCCTGACGCCCCATGCGGCCTCCTGAAGCGAAGAGAGGCCGGGGAAGGCGGCCCCGATGGCCTCCCCCGGCACCTCAGCTCACTGGCCCAGGATGCGGCGAACCTGGGCGGCAGCATCCTTTAACGCCTGCTCCGCGGTTTTCTCCCCAGCCACTGCCGCATTCAGCTCGGTGCCCACCACCTGAATGATCTCCTCTGCCTTCGGACCGCGGGCCAGCGGCTCCGCGTCCTCCAGGATCTTCAGCACCGTCTCGTAATAGCTCTGCCCAAAGCCCTTCTGCCAGACCTCGGGGTCCTTCATCGCGCTCACTCGAACCGGCGCGCCGCCCAGAATCACCCGTTGCTTCTCCACGCGCTTGGAGGTGATCCAAGAGATGAAACGCCAGGAAGCATCCTTGTTCGGCGCATTCCGGGGGATAGCCCAGTGCCAGGCCCCGAGCACCGCCTTGCCACCGGGGACCTCATAGAGGGCGAACTTGCCAGCCAGGGCGCCCGCCGGACCCTGTGGGTTGTTCAGGGTGGGTAGCATCCAGTTGTAACTCATCATCATGGCCGCCTCGCCGGACGCCATGCTCCGCAGGGCCTCATCGAAACCCCAGTTCAGGGAATTCGGCGGGGCTGCCGTCTTATACATCTCGATATAGAGCTCCAGGGCCCGCACCGCCTCCGGCCGATCGATGATCACATTGCCACGCTCATCCAGCAGATCGCCGCCCGCCGCATATAGCCAGTTCTTCCATTCCTCGAAGACCTTATAGCCGCGCTGAGGCTGCATCGCCACCCCATATATCTTCCCGCCGCTTTGCTCCTTGAAGAACTGAGCGATGCGGACATAATCCTCCAGGGTGGTGGGCGGGGCCAGCAACTTGCCGTACTTCTTTTGGTAGGCATCCCGATAAGCAGAATCGTTAAAGAGATCCTGGCGCACGATCAGACCTACAGCATAGTTATAGAAGGGGAGACCGTAGACCTTACCGCCCACTACCCCGATCTCCCGCACCGGACGCACGAAGTCCTCGAAATCGTAATCTGGGATTGCTTTGATCCGCTCGTCCAGGGGCTCCAGGAAATTCCCGGCCACGAACTCATCCATCCACGGGTTGTCCACGATGATCACATCGTAAGTCGCCTTGGGGGCCATAAACGAGGCCAGGATCTTATCGCGCATGGCATCGTAGGGCATCGCGTCGATGACCACGTGGATGCCGGGGTTCTCCCGCTCGAAATCGGGGAGGAGCTTGCGGACCACGTCCGTGTCGGGGACCTGCTCCATGATGATCGTCAGCGTGATGGGGCCCGGGGCGGCAGGCCGGCAGCCCACGAGCCACGCACTGAACAGGGCCACGACGATCAACAGATCCATCGCCCGCCGAAGCATCTCTCACCTCCTTTGAATTGGGCAGAAGGAGCTCACGAAGCACGCAGGCGCCGCATGCGGGCGCCCAGATAGGTCATCAATGCAAAGGAGAGAAACGAGACGTAGATCAGAAAAGCGGTGATCGCCGAGGCGATCCGCATGTCGTTTCGGATCTGCTGGAAGAGGCGCAAAGGAAGGGTCTGAGCGGTGAACCCGGCGACCATCGAGGTGACCTCGAACTCCCCCATGCTGATAGCGAACACCAGCAAGGCTCCGGAGAGGATACCGGGCATCACGTTCGGGATCAGCACATAACGCATCCGTTGCCAGAAGGTGGCCCCCAGGCTGGCCGCCGCCTCGCTGAGGGTGCGCTCGTCGATGGTCTGAAAGGAGGCCAGGACAATGCGGAACATGAACGGGAAGCCCAGGATCGCATGGGCGATGATGACCATCCAGATCGTCCCGGTCAGCGCCAGGGGAGGACGGGTGAATGCCTGGAGGAGGGCAGTGCCGACCACCAGGGGCGGGAACAGCAAGGGAAGGATCACCGCTCCTTCCCGCAACCGCCGCCCCCAGCCCGGCCCCGCCCGGTTCAGCGCGTATGCCGCCGGCACTGCGATCATCCCATTGAGCAGGACCGCCCCCAAGGCCACCGTTAGTGAGACCAGCAGGGCCTCATAGTTAGCTGGACGGGTCAGGATCGCCTCATACCAGCGCAACGTGAATCCCTGAGGCAGGATGTCCTGCCAGAAGACGCTGAAGGAGAAGATGATCGGCATTAACAGGGGCACCACAATATAGAGCACGAGAACAACAAACAGGACCCTGCGGATCATATCCTCCTCCGGGCCAGACGGCGAGCGCCCCAGCTCAGCAGGGCCAGCCCGGTGGC
>NZ_DAOUCJ010000042.1 GCF_034432235.1 Thermoflexus sp.
TATAAGGGGCTCCGACTTTCGGCGTCGGTGCGGGCGTGGGAGGAGCAGTGCATGCCGCCAGCAGAACCACAATCACGCTGATCGTCAGCCAGGTATACCGGTTCATAGGCCCCTCCTCTCCTCAAGATCCCCCGCTGTTGGGCTCAGCGGGAAAGTTCCCCTCAGCTCTTCCTTAGGGACAGCCCTCGCAGGTCTTCAACCCCCCATCTCCGCTCTTTTATATTTTATTTTTTATAGCGTCGATGATCCAAAATGTCGAGGCGCATCTGGAACAGGGTGTGCTTTGCATGGCGCGCCCGGTGGAAGGGAAGACCACGCTTTGCGGATTGGATTTTCCCATTAGGGATCAGGGTTGCCCAATCGGATCCGCTGTTATAATCCAGTTAGCGGAGGTGGAATCGTGCGCACGCCGTATGGGGCAGAGTGTCCTTTTTACTTCGAAGATTACTATCGAGGGCGATCAACCCAGGTCTGCCGTCTGATCGAGCGAACTCCTGGGGGAGGGACCTGGAAGCCGTATCTCTGCGCCACCTGTCCGGTCCCCGGGATCGTCCGGGCGAATGCCTGCCCCCATCTGGCGCTGGAGGCCCGGGTGGTGAAGACGTGGTTGGGCTTGCGGGAACAGGTGCGGGTCTATGCGGTTTGCGCCCTCCGCCTGGTGGAGGTTCCGCGCCCGGAGATCGGTTGCGGGGAGTGTCATCGGCATCGGCTTCCCCCCACGGATGGGGAGCATCATCCGGGATGATCCGCGCGGTTCTGTTCGACCTGGACGGCACGCTGCTGGGCAACGATATGGATCGCTTCATGCCGGCCTATTTCGACTGCCTTCAGAAGTTCGTGGCGCCTCACGATCCGTCGGAAACCTTCCTCTCCGCTCTCCTGATCGCGGTGCGGGAGGCGATCCGCCGGCCGGATCCCCGGCGCACGGTATGGGAACGCTTTATGGAGGCTTTTGAGCGGGAGACGAGGCGATCGCGGGATTTCTGGATCCCGATCTTCGAACGCTTTTACGGGGAGGCCTTTCCGTCTTTGCGCGCCCTCACGGCACCCCGGGTGGAGGCCCGGCTCCTGGTGGAGCGGGCGCGGGCGCGGGGCCTGCGCATCGCTGTGGCGACGAACCCGGTCTTCCCGGAGGTCGCCATCCGCCAGCGTCTGGAATGGGCTGGCCTGGGGGATATCCCCTTCGACTGGGTCACCACGATGGAGAATATGCACTTCACCAAGCCATGGCCCGAATATTACCTGGAGGTGGCGAGCCATTTACAGGTGGCCCCGGAGGCATGCGGGATGATCGGCAATGACTGGGAGCAGGACATCGAGCCGGCGCGAAAGGTAGGGATGCGGACGTTCTGGGTTTGCGAGGGTGAAGATGGATGGTCCTGGAGGAACCAGGGAGATCTCGGCCGGGCGCTTCAATGGCTGGAAGATCTCCGATAGCGAGCTGGGGGATCGGAAGGGGGCACGGATGCGCACGCGGAAGGCGATCATCGGGATGATCGGATTAGGGCTCCTGATCGGCGCCGGGGTGGGGTTCCTCCTCGGGCGATACGTCTGGCCTGTGCGTTATATCGATATGGCCCCCGCGGAGCTCCATCCAGACTGGCAGGCGGAATATGTCCGAATGGTCGCCCTGGCCTACGCTCGGGATTCTGATCTGGCCCTCGCCCGGGCCCGGCTTGCCCTGCTGGGGGATCCCCTCATGGTCCTGCAACAGCTTCCGGATCGATCACCGACGCCTCTTTCCCCCCAAGCCCGCGCGGCCATCGCGGATCTGATCCACGCCTTGGGTTCCTCGCCGGCATCGTCTGGAGGCTCGCCGTGAGAGGCCATCTAAGTGTCGCTTTCCTGGCCGGCCTGCTCCCCGGCCTGATCGGGGGACTTTACCTGGCGTGGGAAGTGTTCCCGCCGCCCCCTGGGGGGGCCTCCCCGGCGGAGCTGGCCCCCCCTTACCAGGAGCTCTGGATCGTGCTCGCCGCCCGGGCGGATGCCGTGGAGCGGAACCCGGCGGCGTTGCGGCGGCGGCTGGAGGCGTTGGCTCTACCTGATCTGCCCGAGCGGGTCGCCGCCCTCGCCGAGCGAGGGCTTCTGGAGAACTGGCCTTCAGAGGTCGTTCAGGATCTGGCCCGGGCGGCCCAGCAGCTGGGCGCGCGCTCCCCCGCCCTGGTCGTGATCCTGGCCACGCCGGTCCCCACCCGCGTGCCGCCTTCGCCGACGCTGATCCCTACCCCGACGGCCTCTCCGACTCCGACGCCGACGCCGCTTCCGTCTCCAACTCCCAGCCCCACGCCGGAACCTTCTCCGATTCCAACGGAAATCCCTACGATCATCCCGACGCGATTAAAAGAGCCGGTGGTGGAGCAACGCCCTCTGTGCGAGAGCTCGCCGCTGTTACGGATCCGAGTCTTCGATCCGGATGGGAGGGAGCGATCCGGCGTGCGCATCTGGGTCAATGGCCCGCGGGGCGCGGAAACGCTGTTGACCGGATTGAAGCCCGGAATGGGGGATGGCTATGCGGATGCGCGAATGGAACCCCATGGCGCGTATCGCATCGAGGTCGAGGGGTCAGGAGCGGTGGGGGTGGAGGTAGCCGCCCGTCCATGCGAGCTTCCCGATGGCTCGGGCGGGTGGACTGGATGGGAGGTGGAAGTGCGCCTGGCTCGATAGCGGGCGGAACGAATGCGGCCGGGCTTGGGGCGTCGAATGAATTCGACCTCAAAAGGCCTCCGGCCGGTGGCCGGCCTTCGCCGGCCGAAAAGCATCTTTGCGTCGGCGCAGGCCGACGCCTGGCGCGTTAGCGCCTCGCGGGGCCGATTTCCATCGGCGCAAGAGGTGGCCGGCCCCAAAAGCGAGGAGGGGAAAGCGATGCGATCGGGAGAGGAGCAGGCCCTGCGATGGGCCCGTCGGGCGCTTCAGGCGGCTTCCCCGGAGGAGGCACTGTGGTGGGCCGCCCGGGCGTATGCTGCCGCCCCTGCCTCCCCCGCTGTTCGCGCAGTGGTGCGACGGATTCGAAGACGCTTCCCCAACGCCCGGGGGCGTCCCCTCGCTCGCTGGTCCCGGTGGATGGTCCGCATCGGGTTCCTCTATGGGCTGTTCACGCTGATCGCGCTGTTCCTCATCGCCTGGGGGCTCGGAGCCATCGATCCGTGGGCGCTGCTGGGGGCAGAGGAGCTCCCCCTTCCGGAAGCCGTTGGGCGGGATCCCACTCCAGATACCGCTGCGGATTTCCGAAGGTGGGATCCACACGCTCCTATCTCCGCGGCGCATCCCGAGGGGAGCGCTCCGATGGGGGCTTGGCCTTCTCCGTTTCCCTCTCCGCATCCGACCCTTCCGCCGGATCTCCTGCCCACTCCCACGCGGGAGACGACTCCATCCCTGATGGCCACAGCCTTATCCCGTCCGCATCCCCTGGCCTCGCCCACTCCGTCGCCCGGGCTGCCGTTTCCGGGCCGGTGGATCCTGGTGGATCTCAGCGATCAGGAGCTGATGGCCTATGAAGGGGAAACCATGATCCTGCGGACGAAGGTTTCCACCGGGCGGCCCCGCACGCCTACGGTCGTCGGGACCTTTTGGATCTATCTCAAGCTGCGCGCTCAGACGATGACGGGCCCTGGCTACCGGCTGCCCCATGTGCCCTATGTGATGTATTTCTACCAGGGCTACGCCCTCCATGGAACCTACTGGCATAACAACTTCGGCCAGCCAATGAGCCACGGATGCGTCAACCTGCCGACGCCCATGGCGGAGCAACTCTACCAGTGGGCCGATCTCGGAACCCCCGTGGTGGTGCAGCCGTAGGGGACCTCTTCCTCCGTGTCTTATCCCACGGTCACCTGAAGGGACCATTCCATCTCCTGAAGGGGAGGCAGCAGGCCGAAGAAGCCCCATTCCCGCATCGCCACGCCCAGATCATCGGGCGCCCCGATCGCGGGCTCCAGGGCCAGGTTCTGATAGGGTGGCGTGTTCGCGCCCGACCATCCTCCGGCGTTGATCCAGAGGCCGAGATGGGTGATCGGCCCGCGCCAGCCGATTTCCCACCATGCGCCGGTGGGATGGATCAAGCGCGCCCAGGAAGCCGCGGGGCGGAGGAAGAGCTTCAACGCCCATTTGCCTTCCGGATCCGGCTCCCGGAGGTCCAGAAAGCCTCCTTCTATGGGAAGCTGAGGCCATGGGAAAACCATCGCCTGGGGAGCAACCCCGATGGCAGCAGCGACCCGCGCGGTCGCCGGTCCGGGGATGAGCAGGCGCATCCCGGGCAGCAGAGGGAAGAGGGGGTGGGCCGCCCAAAGGAAATAGAATGTGTGCTCCGCGTTGTTCTGCAGGCGATAACGGATGCGGACGGCCGGGCGGTCGGCTTCCAGGATCAGGGTGCGCTCGAAGCGATAGGGGAAGGAGCGGCCCTCCGCCGCGCCGGTGACGATGAGACGTTTCCCCTCTTCGATCCGGATCTGGATCTTCCACGGCTGGGACCAGAGCTCTCCGTGATCCGGGATGGGAGTTCCGACCCACGGATCGGCGGGGTAAATCCCTGGGGCGATCGCCGGGAAACATTCATCCCAACCGCCGAGATCGAATTCCTGGACATAACGGGCCTCAGCTTGAGGCAGCCGCCACGGGAGATACGGATTCCGCCACAGCCAGGAGAGGCCCCGGCGTCGATCTTCCCATACGGCGATCTTTCCCCCCAGGTCCGGGATGAGGGTCAGCGTTAGAGGCCCGTTCTCCAACCGCAAGGCCGGGAATCCCTGCTCACGGATTTCCTGCACGCGAAGGGCGCTCATGGCTGTCGCAAGCCCCGAACTTCCAGAACGGGCAACACGAAAAGGAAACCGGTCTCCGGCTGATCGAGGGGACCCAGGATCTCCTCGGTCTTTAGGATCAGCTGCTCCAGATCGAAGGTATCGGGAACCACGGAGAACAGGGTGCGATGATGGAAGGCCGTCTCGGCGCTCTCCAGGATGGAGCGCAGGGAGGGAACCAGCGGCAGGTCCTCCCGCCCCACCCACTGGCGCAGAGAGGCCATCCCGATGGTATCGATCATCGTCACCCCGGGGACGCCCAGAGCCTCCCATGCGCGAAGCACCTCATGGACCTTCTCGAGCTTCGGGATCACGACCACGACACACTTCGGCATCTGGAACCTCCCGGTTCGCAGGGTTGGGCTCGCTTTCGGGAAGGGGCTATGCCGCCTTCCGGATGGGAGCGGATCCTGGCTCCGGCATGCGGAAAGCCCACCGGAGCAGGATGGGGGTGATCAGTGTGGTGGCCACCACCATGGCGACCACGGCCACGAATTCGTAGGGCTGGAGGAAGCCTGCCGAAAGGCCCAGGGAGGCCAGGATCAGGCCGACCTCCCCTCGGGAGATCATCCCCAACCCCAGGCGCCACGCCTGGAGCGGGCGGAACCCGCCCAGCCATGCGCCCGCGCCGCAGCCGAGGATCTTGGATACAATCGCGACGGCAATCAAGGCCAGTGTGAACAGCGCTCCTTCCAGGGACATGGTTCGCAGATCCGCCCGCAGGCCTACGCCCACCAGAAAGAGAGGCCCGAAGAATCCATAAGCCGCCGGTCGCAGGCGTTCGAAGATCGTGTGACGGGCCGGATGATTGCCCAGTCCCAGCCCGGCCAGGAAAGCCCCGGTGATCGCCGCCAGTCCGCCCAGCTCCTCCGCCGCCCCGGCCAGGGCCAGGATGGCCACGAACGCC
This sequence comes from Thermoflexus sp., assembly GCF_034432235.1. Taxonomy (NCBI): domain Bacteria; kingdom Bacillati; phylum Chloroflexota; class Thermoflexia; order Thermoflexales; family Thermoflexaceae; genus Thermoflexus; species Thermoflexus sp. The sequence continues at coordinate 5,704 of NZ_DAOUCJ010000042.1, forward strand.
AGGGCGATCAGGCCCTCGCTGACGGGCTGGTTTTGAACCCATGTGGCCATTCGGGGGAGCACGGCCCGAGCCAGGAGAAAGGCCAGGATCAGGAAAAGCATCATACGGGCCAGGGCCAGCGGCACCCCTCCGGCTCCCCCTCCCGCCCCGCCTCCCGGGTTCACCACGCCGGTGAACACGGCCAGGGCCAGCAGCGCCAGGATGTCATCCACCACTGCCGCCCCTAAGAGGGCGATTCCTTCTGGAGAGCGGAGACGGCCCAGTTCCAGCAAAGTCTGGGCGGAGATGCTGACGCTGGTGGCGCTGAGGACCAGGCCGACATAAATGGAGGTGGGCAGATCGCGATGAAAGGGATAGGCGATCAGGGTCCCCAGCAGGAGTGGAATCCCAACCCCAGCGGTCCCGGCCAGCAGGGCCACCCGCCGCGCTTTTAAGAACTCCTCCAGCTCGATCTCCATGCCCGCCATCCCCATCAGGAGGATCACCCCCAGTTCCCCGAGGACGATCACCATCCCCTGGAATTCCTGGTGATGGAAGAGGGGCCAGGAGAAGACATTCAACAGGCTGGGCCCCAGGATCAGGCCGGCGATCAGCTCCCCCAGGATGGCCGGCTGACGCATGCGCAGGCTCAGCCATGCGCTGGCCTTCGCCGCGGCGATTAACAACGCGAGAAGCAAAGCGAAAGCCGGGATATGAGTCTCCACGGTCCTTTCCTCCTCTTCCCTTCTGGTGGTCCTCAAGCCCCTGGGAGAGGATTCCCCACGGAGCGTGCGCATCAGGCGGCTCGAAGCGTGCCCTGGGGATCCCAATAGAGGCGTTCCACCGGGCCATCCCAGCCGATCAATCGGCGAAGTTGCGCCTGAAAACGCGCCGGGTCGCCCGTGGTGAGGAAGCGATGGGAGCTCGCCCATGGATCGATTCCCTGAGCGCAGGCCTGCCACACCTCCGCCGCTCGGCGGGCTACCGCGGGGGCAGGATCGATCAGGGCGATCTGCGGGTCGATCAGACGGCGGATGAGAGGGGCGAGGAACGTGTAGTGCGTGCAGGCCAGCACCAGCACATCGGCGCCCGCCTGGAGAACCGGATCCAGATGCTGTCGAATCCGGGCCTCGGCCTCGGTTCCTTCCAGAAGGCCTTCCTCGACCTGCTCCACCCATCCGCTGCAAACGCGGGGGATGATCTGGGCCTGCCGGGCGAACCGTTCCACGACGCGGGCCATGAGGGGACCATTGAGCGTGCCGAAGGTTCCCAGCACGCCGATCACACCGGTTCGGGTGCGTGCGGCAGCGGGCTTCACGGCAGGCTCTATACCGATGAAAGGGACTTCCTGGAACATTTCCCGCAGCGGCCAGAGGGCCGCGGCTGAGATGGTATGGCTGGCCACCACGATCAGGCAAACCCCCTGGCTCAGCAGGAAGCGGGTGATGGCCTCCGCGAAACATCGGATCTCCTCAGGGGATCGAGGGCCGTAGGGGACGTGAGCCTGATCCGCCACATAAAGGGTGGGCGCATCGGGGGCCAGGCGGACGAATTCCCGCCATACCGCCAGCCCCCCTACGCCGGAATCGAAGAATCCCACCGCGGGCGCCGTGTTCCCGAACGGATGGTTCGAGGGTGTCCCGCTCATGGCCAGGCCTCCATGCACCGCTGGAGCACCCAGGTGGCTTCCTCTTGATCCAGGTAAGCGCGAGCCATCTCCTCACTGGTCATAGTTCAATCACCTCTCCGGGATGAAAATCCGGCTTCAGGTCCCCGTATCGGATCGAGCCCTGGCGTTTTCGTTGAGCGCCCAGGGCCCGAAGGCGCTGTCGGAGGCGTTCCAGAATGTCCAGAATGGAGGAAAGAAAGGGCTCCCGCTCGTAGAGGATCCGGGCATCCTCCGTCAGGTCCAGGGAGAGGGGAGTGATTCGAGCGGCCTCCTCCGGCGTCTTCAGGATCACGGAGATCTCAACCGGAATGCCCTGTTGCCACAGGGCCTGCACCTGCGGCTCGACCGCCCGATCGGCCGCCTCCAGCCAGGCGTAGCGCTGGAAACGGGCCGCGGGCATCCCCTCGACCACCACCAGCAAATCGATATCCGAAGCAGAGATGGCTTCCCCCCGGGCCACGGATCCGAACAGGACGACGGCCACCAGCTTCTCCCCCAGGCTCTTTCGCAACGCCTCGGTATAGGCCTGGGCAAGGGCCCACAGCAAACGCGGTCGGAGCCCGGGATCCCATGGGCCTGTCCTCCTTAGCAGCGCGCCAGGGTTCCGGCGGGTGGAAGGCCGCTTTTTTCATTCCTCATGGCTTGCGCAGCTGGGTTCCCATTCTGGAAGATAGGATAGTCCCCAAACCTCCAGGAAGAGGCCAACCGCGTGACTTCTCCTCATTCTATCGAACTTTACGAGGAGGAGACAACCCGTATGAGCGAAAACGGCAAAGCAACCCCGTGCGGTGAATTCGCCGGTAGGAGCCGCTTGCGCGGCGACGCAACACGGGGCGCAGGGTGCCATCGTGCCCTCCGCGAGGCCCATGGCCCAACAACGCGAGAGATGAGTGGAGAAGATCGTCTGCTTCCGCGAACGGATATTGGGGGAGAAGGGGGAAGGGGTTTCGGTAACTCGCCCCATCTTGGGGGCTTGAACCTCCCATCGCGGAAAGCCGGAGAGCGGGGGAGGCCCCTTCGTCCCGCATGGCTGGCTTTCGTCGGGCTTATGGGGAAGAGGATGGGCGAAGGGGCAAGCGGATGGTGAACGTGGTGCCCCTTGAGTCGCTTTCCACCTCAATGGACCCGCCATGGGCTTCCACCGCCAGTTTCGAGAAGGCCAGCCCCAGCCCATATCCGCCACGACCTGATGCCGTGCGCGATGTGCGGAAAGGCTCAAAGATCCGCAGCCGCTCCTCCGGAGGAATGTAGGAGCCGCTGTTGAACACTTCCAGGATCGCTGTGCCCGCCTGTGGGTAGGCGCGGATCCGGATCTCCCCTCCAGCCGGCGTGAATTTCACTGCGTTCGAAAGGAGGTTCCATAGCACGCGGGAGATCAGTTGCTGATCCATCCACATCCATGACAGCTCGGGGGCGATTTCCACGTTTACCCGAAGTTTCCTGCGCTGGAACATAGGTTTCCATTCCTCCATCGCCTTCTCGACCAACCTGCGGACCTCCACCTGCTCCCATTTCACCGGCAGGGAACTGGCCTCCAGGCGGGCGAGCTCCAGCAGACCGCTGATCAGACCCTGAAGCCGCTCCAGTCCGCGCAGTGCGGTGTGAACCATGGATCGCGCCTCGCGGCTTAAATCCGAGTACGAGGCCAGCTCTTCCAGGGCCAGGCGAATCGGTCCCAACGGATGTTGGAGGTCATGCATGAGCATCTGGATCATCTCTTCCCGCAATCGATCGCGCTCACGCTCCGCCGTGATATCCCGGAGAACCAGCAGCCATCCCCCTCCGGTGGGCTCCTCGCTTCGAACGGGGGAACCGATCAGAGCAAACCAGCGGACAGAATCGCGAAGGGGGAAGGAAAGCTCCAGGCGGAAGCCTCTGGCTGTTCCCCGGCGGATCTGACGCACGCCCCGGGTCAGGGCCCTGGCGGCCTGGGGGGAGCGGCGTCGCAATCGATGCAGGAGGTCGAGGAGAGCGCCTCCTGGCGAGAGCTCGGTTCCTGCGATCAACTGCTGGGCAGCTGCGTTCATCTGGATGATCCGCCCCTTCTCATCGAGGAGGATCAGGGCGTCCTCCACGGTGGATAGGATGGTCTCCAGGCGCCGGTTGATCTGCCGAAGCTGCTCATACAGGCGGGCCCGATGGAGGGCAATGGCCGCATGCTGGGCGATCGCCTGGGCCAGAGCCCTCTCCTCCGCCTCGAACGCCCGGCGCCGGCGGCTATCCCACACCTCCACCACTCCCAGGGGTTCCTCTTCCATAAAGAGCGGAACGATCAGCACGGACCATCCGCCGTAACGCCGTAGAAGGGCCCGCTCGCGCTCATAGGCATCGGGAGGGTCGTCTGCATACAGCACCTGGATCTCTCGCTTCTCAAGGGCCTTCCATTCGAGAGGGATTTCCTCTTCGGAGTAGACCACGCCCAGATCGGAGATCCGCTCCATGGGGTTGGCGGTCTTTGCGTAATATTCGGCCGCAATCCAGCCGATCCGGCGTTCCGGGTCGACGGCGACGAAATAGGCGCTGGTGCCCTCAAGGGCCTCGCAGAGGGCGGCGGCGATCTCGGTCAGGATGGGACCAGGCTCGCCGGAATGCAGCAGGGCGCTCACGGCCCGGTAAAGCATGGTCTGCTCTCGCAGACGCTGCGCATAGCGCTGCAGCAAACGTCCCCGATCAAAAGAGATCGCCAGCAGCGTTGCCAGCAACTCGGCCGGCCGCAGCATGAATTCTTCCGGCTCCCCGTGCCCCGCGGGGGCTTCCAGTTCCACCAGCCCCAGGAGGCGGCCAGCGGTGTCCAGAAGGGGAAGGGCCACGCACGCGATCGGGGTTTCCCCTTCGTCTGGGATCCCGTCGCGGATCCCGAAGGAGCCTGTCGGGAAGCGATAGAACCGACCGCGCCCCCGATGGCGTTCCAGCTGGGGATCGTTCCGAAGCCATGGCTCCAGAGGAAGCGGGGGGAATGCAGGAGGCGGAACGCTTTCCGCCACCGAGAGGGGCTTTCCGGAGTCATCGAGGATCCGGCAGCGTGCTGCTGGCCACCCGAATCGGACAAAGGTTTTCACGATCTCAGCGAGGGCCTGGGCGGGATCCGCAGATTGCTGGATGGCCAGGTAGCCTTCATATAAAGCGATGAGCCGATCCCTCTCCAGGCTCACGTGAGCCCGTTCCTTCCGGACCTGCTCGTAAACCCGGGCGGCTTCCAGGCCGATGCTGATGGTGCCCGCCACCGCCAGCATCAGCGCCTCATCATCAGGCGTGAACGCATAGCGTTCCGGGCTCTGGGCGTCCAGAACCCCCCATGGGATCTCCCCCGCGAAGATCGGAACGGCCAGCTCCGACTGAGTCGTGGGATCTCCCGCCACATAATCCGGATCCAACGAGACGTCCGGGACCCGTTGGGGTTCCCCGGTCCGGAAGGCCCGTCCGACGATTCCCTGATCCACCGGGATCTCGGATCGGTGGCGATCGGCCCTCGCGCTATAGCCTTCCCAGGCCATGACGCGCAGCTGCCGCGTCGACGGATCGTGGACCAGAACGGCCACGCTCGGCCAGCCGGTTTCCTGGCGGATGATCTGCACCACCTGAGGAAGAGTGATGGAGAGCTCTGGACTGGAAGCCATGATCCGGGCCACCCGGAAGAGGAGGGTCACCGCCCGGTTCAGATGACGTTGCTGCTCCAGAGCGTAGAGGAGATGAAGGCGCAGAGCCAGTGGTTCCGCTGCCATCCGGGCCAGATCCCGGATCTCTTCCGAGAAACTCTCCGGGCCTTGTCGGAAAAAGGCCAGCAGGCCCTCGATCCCCCACGGATCCCTTAGGGGCACCAGCAGGGCCGATCGGCCCGGCAGGTTTTCAACAGGGAGCATGGCTTCGGACAGGGAGAGAACATAAGGGGCGATCTGTGGGGATTCCTGACTTTCCTTATTTAATTTAAGGAGTTGCAGGAGTCGATCCACCACGTCTGCGGGGATCTTTCCCTCTCCAGAGTGCCACCAGCGTGCCGGACGCCCTACAGAATCCAGCTGGATGAAGAGGATGACATCGGCTTCGAAGCGGTTCTGGATGGCCCTCAACGCGTAGGCTACAGGGGCTTCGGTGGCCCACGCCTGATCCAGCCGCTGGAGCAACTCATAAACCCGCCGCAGTTGCTGGAGGGCCTGCTCCAGCTCCGCTGCTCGTCGCTTCCATAATTCCAGCTGGAGGAACAGAGGGGTGGATTCGGAAAGGAGATCATCCATGGGCGTTATCCATCTAAGGATTTTTCGGTTTTTTCCCGCCCTGCGTATGCCCCTTGGGGCAACGGGGAAGGAGGATCCGGCCTTCCCAGCCCTCGTCATCGCGTGCTATTTTTCCCTCTCCTATATATATTTCCCAAAAATTGAAAAAACTCAACAAGCCTGACGGGTCGGCCTGGGATTTGGGAATCGAGGCAAGGCCGGCCGCTATCTCCCGGGGAGCCACAGGCCCGCGGACAGGATCCTACTGGATTCCGGTGGGAAGGCCCGGGGCGTCCGTTCTTCTTGAAGATCAGGGAGCCCGGATGGTGCTTTCCATGAGCGCTCTGTTTTCCTCACTCCAGGCAGAACCGCTATAATTGTGAAGAAGATCGCTGCGAGGTCTGGACATGCTGTTTCTACGGACGCGGCTTGGGGAGCGGTGGCGGGCCTGGCGTCAGGCGGCTCAGGAGTTCTTTTATGGGTTCGCCGCTTATGACGTGGTGCAACATCTCCTGGAGATGCGGGCCGCCACGGAGAATCTTTTTATCGCTGCCCTCTTTGGCGACCTCATTGGCCTCCCCATTATGCCGCCCTATTACAGCCTGCGCCTGTTGCCTTATGTGGTCCCCATTCTCAATACATGGAAGCGTCGGGTGCTGAGGGAGCGGGAGTTCATCGATGAGCATGAATACCATCTGCATGGGCTATAAAACGGGCTTCTCCACAGAGGCCCTCCAGGCTGCGGAGGGTGCCGAAGGCGACCCCGCAGCCTCCAGCCAGTATGGGAGAGCGCCTTCGGCCTTCTGGGTGGAAGCCGAAGGGCTTGAGTCTGGATTCATTTTATGAGGAGGGCGAACGATATGACCGAGCACAAGCCGCGGGAAAGCCTGGTGCGCCGGGTCGTAAACTTCGTTCAGGAATTGACCTATGGGATGGCGGCCCACGATATGGCCCGCTATGCGCTTCGCACCCGGGCAAGCATGGAGCATCTGTTCATCCTGATCACCATGGGCGATCTCATCGGTGTCCCCATCCTGCCGCCCTATTACAGCCTGCGTATCCTGCCCTATGTGGTGCCCCAGATCAGCACCTGGAAGCGCCGCATGTTGCGGGAGCGGGATGTCGCAGATGCGATGTTTTAACGGCAGGTTCCCTCATGGGGCTTTTGAGGCCGGCCCTCGGAAAAGGATCTCCCCCAAATTGTTTGAGGTGAAATGGGAATGGCGACCGCGCTGGCTCAATTGATCCGGGAGAACCCGGAGCGCCGTTACATCATGTTCGGCGGCAAGGGCGGCTTGGGGAAGACCACGTTCTCTGCCGCCACGGCTTACTGGCTGGCCAAACAGGGCTACAAGGTGTTGGTTTTTTCCGTCGATCCCCAGGCCAGCCTGTCGGACATCTTCCAGCGGGATATCTTCGGCAAGGGCCCGGTGGAGATCATGCCCAACCTCTGGGCTCAGGAGATCGACGCCGATCGCCGGATCAAGGAGTATCAGGAGGAGATCCGGCGCAAGATCATGGACATGTACGGCCTGGATGCGGTGCCCCAGGAGATCGAGGACTACATCCAGGCGGCCTCGGCCGAGCCGGCCATGGAGGAGAGCGCTATCTTCGACGCCGTGGTGGATATCGTGGTCGAGGGCCGTTACGATTACTACATCTATGACCTGGTCCCCCTGGGGCACGCGCTCTATTACCTGAGCATGGCCAAGGTCTACGATGAGTGGATCACCAAGATCACGAAGCTGCGGGAGGAGATGCGGGAATACGAGGAGATGGTGGCCCGCATCCGTCGTCAGCAGACAGAGGAGGACCGCATTCTCGAAGAGCTGCAGTATATCCGGCAGCGGATCAACATGTCCTCCAGCATCCTCACCGATAGCCGCCGCACCGCTTTCTTCTTCGTGCTGATCCCTGAGGAGCTGGTGATCCTGGATACGCTGAAAGCCGCTGAGCTGTTCCGACGGTTCGATGTGCCGATCTCCGGATATGTGGTGAACCGGGTGATCCCGGCGGAGCTGCTGGGCCAGAACATCCCGGAGTATCTTCGCAATCGCATCGAGATGCAGCGTCGTCACCTGGAGGAGATCCGCGCCCGATTCGGCAATCAGGTCCTGGCCTATGTGCCGGAGCTGGAGCGAGACGTCACCGGTCTGGATATGATCGCCCGGGTGGCGGATCTGCTCTTTGGAAACGGGGCGGCCTGAAAGCGATCCTCTCGGGAGGATAGGGAATGATTCGCGTGGAGAAGACGATGGTGGATTTCCTGCGGGAGCATCCCCGTTTGAAATATGTGTTCTTCGGCGGCAAGGGTGGGGTCGGGAAAACGGTGATGGCAGGCGCGACGGCCCTCTGGTTCGCCAAACAGGGCCGCCGCACCCTCCTGGCCTCCACCAACCCGGTCCACAGCCTCTCCGGGTTGCTGGATCAGAACGTCTTCGGGAAGCCGACGCCGGTGGCCGGGGTGCCCAACCTGTGGGCCTATGAGATCGATACCAAAGACACCATCGAGCGCTCCAAACGGGAGATCCGGGAGAAGATCCAGTGGTTCCTCAAGTTCGCCGAGATCTCCACGCGGGCCGATGAGTTCGTGGAGTCGGCGACGATGAACCCGGCTTTCGAAGAATCAGCGATGTTCGAGAACATGATCGATCTCATGTTCCGGGATGAATACGAGGTGTATGTGTTCGACACCGCGCCCACGGCCAACGCCCGCCGGCTCCTCGGCATGTCCAAGGTCTATGCCCTCTGGGTGAACAAGATGATCAAGTCCCGCCAGGAGGCCCAGGCCCTGCGCAGGCTCCTCTCCTTCACCAAGAAGGAGGAGCCGGACCCCCTGATGGATTACCTGATCAGCTTCCGGGATCGCATGGAGCGGGCACGCCGGCTGATCACCGATCCGGAGCTCACCGCCTTTTTCTTCGTGACCCTCCCGGAGGCGCTGCCCATCGCGGTGATCCGTCGCTTCATCCACTGGTTCCACGACTTCGGCATCCCGGTGGGCGGCGTGATCGTCAATGGCCTCATCGATCGATCCTTCCTGGGCGAGAACACGCCGGATTTCGTCCGCAATCGCATCGAGATGCAGGCGCGTTATCTCCAGGAGATCGAAGCGCTTTTCGATGGGCTGGTGCGGGGGATGACGCCGCTCCTGGAGAACGAGGTGCGCGGCGTCCCGATGCTGGAGCGCTTCGCGGGCTATCTGTTCGCGGACACCCGCTGAGTCTGCATCCGGCCTCGCCCGATGGGGCTTCGCTTCACAGGTGCCGATTGAGCGGCCACGAAAGGGTTGGGGCGCATGCCCTTTCTAACCATATGGGATGGCCCACTGAAATCGCTGGGAGCCGCTTCAGCGGCGACATGGACGTCGGCGGCCGTCTGTCCTCTCCAGCTTCTCTTCCGGGGATGCGGGTGGTCCTTGATCACCCGCATCCCCGGATTTCTGCCACCCCAACCATGCTCCCAGAAGAGACCCTCCCAGCGCCCGCATCGGCGCCATGGTCCATAGGGGATGATCCAGCGCGCTGGCGACCAACAGGCCGAACAGGCATGCGGCGATGGCCCGGGCCTCTGGATCTTTCCTTCGACGCCCTGCGCGCAGAAAGGCCCCGAACAGGGCGAGGCCGAACCCGAAGCCAGGGAGACCCAGCTCGGCGAAGATAAGCGCCCCCACGTGATGAACCGGCTCCGCGCGATAGCCGGGCGGAAGGATCCCCCGCAGCGTTAGCGGGAAGGTTCCTGCCCCTGTCCCCAAAAGGGGATGACGCCGGATCTGCTGCCACGCCTGTTCCATCAGCCATTTTCTCTCCTGAACCGAGCGGATCTCCAGCACGCTCCCGCGACCGGTCAGGCGGGTGATCATCTGAATAGGAAACAGGCCTGCCATGATCAGCCCGCCGATCGCTCCTGCAAGGAGCAGGAAAAGACGACAGCGGGGGGAGCGCTGCGGCACGCCGAGCAACCCGAGAAAGATGGCCGCCCATCCCAGCCATGCGGCCCGGGAGAAGCTCAACCCCACTCCGAGCGTCCCCAGGCCGAACCCGAGCCCACCGATGACAGCCCGGCGATCCGGTCGAAGACCCCACGCGGCGGGCCCAGCCATCATTCCCATGAGATAGAACCCCAACAGGTTCGGATGCGGAAGAGTCCCGTAGGCTCGCAGCCATCGTCGGCCTCCGGGGAGTTCGATCACCGCGGCCCCCGGGATCGAGGGATCCAGCAGGCCCGGCCATTCCAGCGGCAACGGCCGGAGGAAGGCGGTGGATTGAACCAGGACTTCCAGAACCGCCACCGAGGTCTGCAGAAGGATCCCCAGCATGCATCCAATAGAGAGGGATCGCCAGGCTTTCGGCCGTTCGCTGAGAGAGAGGATCCATCCGGTGATCCCCACGAGATGAAAACCGATGTAAGCCGAAAGGCGAGGCTCGACGGACCATGCGGCGCTGAGGATCGCCCAGCCAGATAGCCCCAGGAGGATCAGAATTAGCAAGGGCGGGCGATGAAGGCGGAAGGTTCCGGTCAGCGTCCGGCGGATCAGATCCGCGCCGAGGGCGGTCAGAATCAGAAAATCGCTGCCGAACAGGAGGATGCTGGAGTAAATGAAGTAAACAGGCGGATGGGAGAGCTGAACCAGCGGATGATGCACCCATACCCCCAGAGCCACCGGGAGCAACGCGGTTGCTCCCTCATATACAACGTCGAGAACGATAGCGGCTTTCCGACGCATGCCCTTCAAGAGCCTCGCCCTTATTCTGGGAGATGCGCGTTTCGTCTCCTGAACGGGACGATGGATGCTCCGATCGCTCCGATCAGGGTGAGCCCGGGCAGCACACCCCACGACAGGGAGGCCAGTGGATGAGTGGGCCTCGCCGAGGAAGGGAAGGGAGGCACCACATCCGGGTTTTCCCAGACCTCCACTCCGTTGGGAAGGATGCGATGGAGACGCCAGCCGTGGCGAGCCAGCAGGGAAATGTAAGCCGGGTGCGCGACCAGGGCCCAGCGCACCCCCATCTCTCCCAGCTTCGGCATCACTCGATCCAGACGCGCCATTCCCCCCGGCAGCCAGTAGGCTGCATCCAGGCTTCCCAGGCCGCTTTCCCGGAGCACCGTCCATCCCCGCGCCGTGTGGTAGTTTCCATCGATGGTCTCCGCCTGGGCCTCCATGGAAAGCCGCGCCATCTGGTCGCCAAGCCCGAAGGTGACGTAGCGCCAGGAACGGACCTCCTCCTGATTCAGGAAGGCGATCAGCGGGCGGAGATCCTGAAGGGAAGGCTGGGTTGGCCACAGTGAAGCGATCTGTCCTGCATACAGCGCCGCGGCGGCCAGAAGCATAAGGCCCCCTCCCTTCACCAATCGGAGACGCTGAAATCGTCGAAGGGCGAGGGAGGACCAGGCCTGGAGGAACGGGGTCAGCCAGATGGTGGCCCACAGGGCAAACCGATCATAGGTCAGCCATTCCCAGCCTTCTCCATACACCCATCGCGGCAGCGGTGTGGTTCCCCCAAGTCCCATGAGAAAACAGAAGACGAACAGCCCCCCCATGGGCCAGCGGCGCCGCCGGATCAAACCGGGGAGCAGGAACGGTAGCGCCAGGAGGATCGGACCATACATCGGCCAGAGGAACAGCCCTGCGGCGGTTGGGTCACAGAAGAAGGAATGCCGGGAGGCATGATCGATGGGAGGTTGCATGGTTTGCCGGACCCCCCATTGCCAGAACGGCCAGATCACGCTCCCGATCCCGAGAAGCGTGGCCGGAGCCCAGAGGATCAACCGGCCTACGACATGAGCGGGAGAGGCGGATCGGCCCTCGATGGAGTGAAGGGCCATCGCGGCGACAGCCCAGGGCATCACCAGCATCGTCCCGTGATGGGCCGCGGCTGCCGTGGCGAACCAGAGCCCTCCTCGAAGGCCGTCTCTCCACTGCCCGTTCTTCAGGAAATCCCCTAAGGCGGCCAGCCCCCACAGCAGCGCCATCAGGCCGAACAAGGTGGGAAGCTGCCCGAAGGTGTGGGCGGTCAGATGAACCGAGGGGAGAAGTGGGATCAGCAAGGCGGCCCGTTGGGCGATCCGGGGCCTGGCGATATGCCGGGCGAAGGCCTGAAAGGCGAAGGGAAGCGCTACCAGGGTCGAGAGGAGAACCATGGCCCATGCGATCTCCACACCGAGGGGGAAGGAGAGAAGGGCGATGAGCTGATGGACCAAGGGGGGATATGCAACAACCGGGAAGCCGCCATACCAGCGCGGCTCCCATAGCTCCCACCACCCGCGCCGATAGTGATCGGCGAAGAACATGTGGGTCCACGCGTCGTAGGAGCGGCGATAGCGGGCCGAGGCCACCAGCGGCCAGGCGACGATCAGGTTGAAGGCCAGCCGTTGCCATGAACAGCGCCTCATCCTCTCTCCCCCCGGGTCTCATCGGCTTTCAGTCGGGCAAGGAGCGATCCTCCTACAGATTTTCTTGGGGCAGAGGCTGCGGAACAGCGGATCGAACCGGGAGGGGCTCCAGGATCCGCAGATACGCTTCCGCGATCCGGTCCATGGTGCAGGAGGCGATGGCCTGGAGATTCCGCTGCCGTTGCTGCTCCCGCCGGCTGGCCTCCCGGAGCATGGAATCGATGGCCTGTGCCAGCGCCTCCGGATCCCCCGGGGGGACCCAGTTTCCGACCAGCCCCGCTTCGTCCGCAGTGGCCCGCAGGGCAGGGAGATCGCTGCTCACGATGGGACGTCCCCACGCCGCCGCCCGATAGATCACGCTGGACGGTCCGGTCGCCTGCAGATAGGGCAACAGGACCAGGGTGTTCCGGGCGAAGATCCTCTCCGCTTCTTCCTCGGACACCGGTCCCTGCCAGCGGATTCCATGGCGATGGGCGTAAGCGGCCTGAAGGCGGTTGATGTAGCCGGGGAACCGCGGATGCTCCGCGCCGGCGATCTCCAGGGTCAAGGTTGGGTGACGCGCGCGAAGCATCTGGAAGGCTTCCAGCAGGATCGCAAGGCCTTTGTAAGGCGCCATGACCCCGAAGAAGAGCAGGCCAGGGTTTTCGGGCTCCGGCAATGCGTGGGGCGGGTAGAAGCTCCCATGAGGGATATGCACGATTGGGGCTCCCGGAAAGCAGTCCTGCAGCCGCTCGGCATCCGCTCGCAGGGGTACGACAATGAGACCCAGGTGGGTCAGCCAGCGGAACAGCGCGCTGAGGATGCGGGATGCAGGTTCCATCGCATGGGGATCGATCAGGCTTGCCTCATGAGCGGTGATCCGCATCGTCCAGCCCTGACGGGCTGCCAGGGTGAGCCCGATCAGGATGGAGATCAGGGCGACGGGTGAAGCCCCAAAGGCACCGAAGCTGAAATTCACCCAGACGTTCCGGGGCCCCGCGCGCTTCAATCCGCGCAGGAGCTGCAAGCCTGCCGCGGGGTGACCTCCGCGCCAGATCCGATGGATCTCCAGGCGCAGGGAGCCGCCCTCGTGTTCTTTCCCTCTTTTGTCATGTATTTCCGTTACGATCGCGATGCGAGACAGACGGCCGGTTTGGGCCATGGCTCGACACAGGTGCAGGCCATACAGGCTGATGCCCGTTAAGCGAGGCGGGAAAGGGGTAACAACCGCCAGATCCATGGCCACCTCCGCAGGATCCTCCGGCGCCAGCGCCGCCGGATTGCATGGCCACAGGGACGAACCCGGAAGTCCACCGGTCCCATAAAGGGCCCCCCATGGGGGGCTGGTTCCCATAGATCGTCCCATGCGTACCCGCCGGGAGCGGCGGGAACAGGGCGACCCATTGCCCCCTGTGGACGATGAGGGGGATCGGGCGGGCGATAGCGTCCTCCGCTCGGTGATAAAGGAGGACAGCGCGAGGGGAGGGAACATGATCCACCTGCACGAAGACGGGAGTGTCTTCGGGGAGGATCAGGGAGCCCCGCAGGGGCATGCGGCACCATTCCCCCTGGTTTCTTTTCTCCGGGGAAGGGCTTATCGTTTCCAGATCCTCCGGCGTCAGGCGGTAGAGAACTCCGTTCCATCCGCCGAGGAGGATCTCCAGCCCGGATTGTCCGCGGTGAACGAGGGGTGGAGCGAAGATCGGCGAGCCGAGAGGGAAAGCCCCGAGAAGGGTGCCGTTCCCTCGAAGGGCATACAGGGCTCCATCCCAGCCGCCGACCAGAAGCTCCGGTTTTCCATCCTGATCCAGATCGATCGCCTCCGGCCTGGCCCAGATGAACGTCCCCAGGTCGACCGGGAATCCCGGGAGGGGATCCCCGGTCGATCGCCATGCATACACTCGATCAGCGGCCGCCACGATCTCCACGCGTCCATCCCCATCGAGGTCTGTAAGGGTTGGCGAGGCGACCGCGAACGAGCGCAGGGTCTGAGGCCAACCCGGCAAAGGGGTTCCATCCGGCCACCAGACGCAGATCCGATCGGAGATGGCAACCACTTTGAGCACGCCATCCCCGTCCAGGTCGGCGATGGTGGGGGAGGACCACACGAAATGCCCGGCCGGTTGGGGCCAGCCGGGCGCGGGGTTCCCATCCGCTTTCCAGATATGGACATGGCCATCCCAGGACCCAACGATGATCTCCAAATCCCCGTCCTGATCCAGATCGCACACCACGGGGGAGGAGGAGACGAAGCCCTGCGTCGTCTGGGGCCAGCCCCGCAGCGGGGTGCCATCGGCCCGCCAGACATAGACGCGGCCATCATCGGATCCGGCGATCACCTCCAGCTTTCCATCGCCATCCAGATCCACGATGGCCGGACGGCCGTAGACGTCCCCTTCGGTCCGGCGAGGCCATCCTGGAAGGAGCCGCCCCCGGGCGTCCAGGGCATAGACCTGGTCATCATCGCATCCGATCACGATCTCCAGCCAGCCATCTCCGTTCAGATCCCCGAGGGCCGGTCGCGAGGCGAAAGCCGCTCCAGCGTAGAAGGGGAAGCCTGGGAACCGATGACCGTCCGACCGGAAAACCTCGAGAGCCTCGGCGGCGATCAGGATCTCCAGCTCGCCGTCCTGATCCAGATCCGCAAGGGCGGGCGCGTCATAGATCCGGCCCGCCGTTTGGATCCAGATCTGCGAGGCCCGGCGTGCGAGAGAAAGGCTCCTCATGGATTCGCGGAGCCACTTTCCCTTTCGTCCGTCAACCGATAGGATCCGCAGAGCGCTCATCGGCGGCGCAAGACCATGAGCAGATGATCTCCTCCATCCCGCCACGGCCAGCGGGCCCGCAGCTTCCGATCCAGGGCTTCCAGCGAGCGGAACAGGATTGGGTGTCGACAGAAGAGATCGGCCATGGAAGGCGGGGGGAGGAGCAATGGGAAGGCCATCGCCCACTCGAGGCGGAAGGCAGGCATGAAAACGCCTTTCAGGATTCGGGCGGAGAGCGGACGCATGGGGATCGCGATGCGTTCCCCGTTCGGGCCGGGTATAGGGATGAGGGTCCAGCGGGTGCCACGGCCGCGGAGGGCAGCCTGGAAACGGCCGTGGAGAAGATGTCTGAGGGCTTCCAGCAGGCACCACGAATGGATCACGGAGAGGATCAGAGGGGCTCCCGGGCGGAGAAGGGCGGCGAGGGCTTCCGCCAGCGCCTCCAAGTTCGGTTCACCATTCAGGGCTCCGAAACCGGCATAGGCTCCATCAAAAGGCTCCGGTGGCCGCAAAGCGGCCAGATGGCCTGCCGGGATGGCCACCCAAGCGATCCGATCGTCGCACCCGGCGGCCATCGCCCGCCTGCGGGCGCGACGGAGCATCTCCGGTGAGATATCGGTGGCGAGAACGCGATAGCCAGCCCGGGCCAGCGCCCGGGTGTCCTCTCCCGTCCCGCACCCGATCTCCAGCACCCATCCCCCAGGTGGGAGAACATCCCGAAGGATCCTCCAGCTCTCCGCCCGCATCCAGGCCATTACCGGATTCGCCTGAGCGCTATAACGCTCGTCGTAAGCCGGCGCGATCTGATCGAAGCCACGGGCGATGATCCGGTAGAGCGCATCCGCGTGTTCCATGCGTGCGACCTCGCTCATTTCCTGGCTTTTACCTTCCTTCAGCGGGGTGGAAACGCACCAGCGGCCGGCTGGGCCAGCGGGCCAGGAGGCGGACCATTCGTCGGGCTATCCACAGCCCGATCCGGATGCGCGCGCGCCGGAGAAACGATGGCTGCCAGCCGGCCCGAAGGCGCGCGTCCTCCCACTCCTTCTGAAACCAGCGGATCACCCAGCGATAGAAGCGGGTATCGTATTTCTCCCGGCGAAACAGCAAGCGGTTCTGGGCGGTGTAATCCCAATCGATGTTCCATTCGGAATCGAACATCAGGCGATCGCGGACCTGCTCATAGAACGGCGTGCCGGGGAGTGGATAGGCGATGGTGGTACTGAAGCGATCCGGGAGGGTTTCGCGGAGCAAGCGCACGGACTGCTCGAGATCCTCGAGCTCCTCCCCGGGATAGCCCACCATCATGAAGAAATACGTCTCGATCCCCAGGCGCTTGCATCGGGCCGTTGCCTCATAGATTTGCTGGACTTTAGTTCCCTTCTTCATCGCGTTGAGGACTTTTTGGGAGCCTGATTCCGCGCCGAAGTAAATCCGACGGCAGCCGATCTCCTTGAGAGCAGACAGCATCGCTTCGCTGGCCAGGTTGACCCGGGTCAGGCATTCGAAGGGGATCACAGCATCCCGGGCCAGGACTTCATCGCGCCATTGCAGCACCCATTTCGGGTTCACGCCTGTGATGTCGTCTACCACCCGTAAGAAGTCCGGCTGATACACTTCCTTCAGATGGCGCATCTCCTCGGCGGAGTTTGCCGGAGAGCGCGTCCGGTGGGTCCTTCCGAAAACGGCCTTCTGGCACCAGGTGCAGGCATAAGGACATCCCCGGGTGTTGATGATGGAGAGCGGCCAGTAACCGTGCGCCTTCCGCCAGGCACGCCGATAGTCCTCCATCTCCACCAGGTCCCGGGCGGGGAAAGGAAGGGTATCCAGATCGTTGATGAGCGGCCGTGGGGCGGTGGCGATCACCTGCCCGTTCGCCCCTCGCAACCGCAGCCCGGGGATCTCCCGCAGATCTCGCGGGGCTCCCGCCCGCCCGAAGAGATGGTCGGCGAGCTCCCGGATCGTGAGTTCCCCCTCATCGAAGACTACGATGTCCACCGGGAACTCCCCATGGCTCCCCCGATAGCCCAGGTAGCGCTCCGGCAGCCCGGTGGGATCCGGCCCGCCCAGGATCACGGTGGCGCCGTAGTGGTGAGCGATCTCCGCCAGGATCAGGGCGTGGCGTCGGATGGTGATCAGGGAGGTGATCCCGACGACCGGCGGGCGCTTCCGGCGCATGTAGTCCTCGAACTCCGTGTAATCCTGCCGGAAGGTGCAATCGAAGAGCTCCACCCGGTAGCCCCGCTCCCGCAGAACGGCAGCCAGATACATCAGGCCCAGCGGGAAATAAGGCGTCATCAGGCGGCGCTCCACCGGATCCTTGGCGATGAACAGCGGATGGACCAGTGTGATATCCGGGCGCATTCGAACGCGCCTCCTCATGGGGATGAGGAACGATTGTCCATCGTTGCCGATCGCTCTGGGCGGGCGGATCTCCTGTCAGGAATGCCGCCGGCCCTTATCCCATCCAGTAGCAAAGCCTTTCCGCGAAGGCAGCCAGGGTGCGCTGACCGTGGCCGTGGAAGTGTCCCTGGCAGTGATCCGCGTCGAAACGGCACTCGCCCACCGGGCGAGCGCTGAACTTGCGGATCTTCCGTTGTCTCTCCCAGGCCTCCAGCCAATCCGCAGGGGGCATACGACCCAGCGCTTCCAGGGCTGCTGTGATCTCCCGGCGGATGGCGGGGGCCACCTCCACCGACCAGGGTGCTTCCCATGCGTTCGGCAGGAAACGCGCGGCCCATCGGTTGAGGGCTCGCATGCGCTGGTAGATCGGCATGCCGGCGATCGGGATCATCTGGGTCAGCTCATGGGCGGTGAACAGATTTTGATCCTCGAGGACGAGCGCTCGTTCGGAGAGGAAGTAGTTGGGGCAGAGGGTCCGACCGTGCCGGGCGGCCCAGCGCACCACCGTGATGGCCATGGCCCGGCAGAGCCAGAGCCGTCCGGGCGCAGTGATGATCAGGTAGTCGATGTCATCGCCTTCCGGCACGTTATCCATCGCCAGCGCCCCGGTCACCGCCACCATGCGGGTGTAGGGCAGGGCAGCCAGAATCCGGCCGTAGCGCAGAGCATAGGGCCACAACCGGGCTGCTGCCCGCGCGCGTTGCCGTCGGAGCTGGCTGAGCGGTTCCCGGCCGCGGAGAGTCCACACCCCATCACACTGGGAGATCCGCTCCCGCAACCAGGAGCTCCGCGCGATGCGCTCGCCCACCTCGGCGAGCGAAGCCGGGATGGCGATCAGGTAGCGATGGATTTCCTCGAGCGTCAGGGGGTAGTCGAAGAGATCCGCATAGACCAGGGCGCCCAGGACCGCGCCATCGATGGGATCCGGCGCAGGGAGAGGGAGGCGGAAGCGGAGAGGGAGCTTCGGATCTTCGCGAACGCCCAGCATAGCGATCCCGATCCTTCCTGCGTTCTATCCACTGATACGCAGGGGGATCGGGGGCGGATTGTTGGGATCTGGCCATAGGGAAGGGCCGAGCATCTTCCCTTGCCTATTGCCGGTCAGGGAAATAAAGGGACCGCCTCATAGAAACAATGAGGCATGGTCCATATGGATTGGGCGGTGTCATCTTATAACGATGGGGGTTGGATGAACGCCTCGGTGGGATCCGGGATGAAGAGGCCGGATGGTTCTGGCAGGGCATGGATCAGGAGATCGGGGATGGGCATGGATTCCGGCGGGGGCAGGAGGATAGAAGCCCGACCCCGGGGTCGAATGCGCCGGAAACAGGCTACGGGCTCCGGCCAGCGTTCAAGGAGCGCCCGGGCCCGCGGGCTGCCCGTGAACCGCAGATGACGCTCCAGCATCCCGTATAGAAAGGCGATCTCTGTGGGATCCTCCACCGGGTCGATCTGCACGAGTTGGGGATTGTAGCGCCGCTGCAGCTCTTCCAGCTCATCCAGAACGTAAGCCACGCCGCCTGTCATTCCAGCGCCGAAGTTATCCCCCACGGGGCCCAGGATGACAACGCCACCCCCGGTCATATACTCGCAGCCGTGGTCGCCCACGCCTTCCACTACCGCCCAGGCCCCGCTGTTGCGCACCGCGAAGCGATCGCCGGCCCGCCCGGCCGCGAAAAGCCATCCGCCGGTGGCTCCATACAGGGCGGCGTTCCCGATCAACACCGGGGAGGGATCCCGCAGATCGCGGGGTGGACGGATGATGAGCTCGCCGCCGCCCAGCCCCTTGCCCACGCCATCGTTGGCCGCCCCGATCAGGATCAGCCGCATGCCCCGATGGGCAAAGGCCCCGAAGCTCTGGCCCGCTTCCCCCACGAACATCAACGTGACGGTGCCTTCGGGCAACCCTTCCTCCCGGTAGCGCCGGGCGATCTCTCCCGCCAGCCGCGCGCCCACCGCGCGATCGATGTTCCGGATCCGGTAGATCCCCCGCGCCGGTCGGCCCTCACTGAGCGCATGGATGGCATCCCGCACAATCTGGTCGTTCAGGGCGAAGGACCAGACCCGGGGGGCAGCGGGGACCGCCGGGGGCGGCGTTGCGGCGCGGAGCACAGCCTCCCAGTCCACGCAGTCATCCGTTGCCCTCAAGAGATCGGTCCGCCCGATCAGTTCCCCCAGGCGGGCATAGCCCATCGAGGCCAGGATCTCTCGCACCTCATAGGCCACCATGCGGAGGTAGGCCATCACGTGCTCCGGGCGCCCGGCGAACTTCGCCCGACGCTCTGGGTCCTGGGTGGCGACGCCCGTGGGGCACGTGTTCTGATGACATACCCGGGCCATTACGCATCCCAGGGCGATGAGGGGCACTGTTCCGAAGGAGAATTCATCGGCCCCCAGAAGGGCGGCGATCACCACATCCCGCCCAGTGCGCAGGCCCCCGTCCACCCGCAACCGCACACGGTCCCGCAACCCGCAGGCCACCAGCATCCGGTGCGCTTCTGCCAGGCCGATCTCCCATGGCATCCCAGCGTTCTTGATCGAGGACCAGGGGGAAGCGCCGGTCCCGCCGGCGTGGCCGCTGATCAGAATGATATCCGCCCCGGCCTTGGCCACGCCGGCCGCGATCACCCCCACCCCAATGGTGGAGACCAGCTTCACGGAGACCTGAGCCCGAGGGTGGATGGCCTTGAGGTCGTAGATCAGCTGGGCCAGATCCTCGATGCTGTAGATGTCGTGGTGAGGGGGCGGCGAGATCAGGTCGATGCCCGGCTGGGCGAAGCGCAGCCGGGCGATCTCCGGGGTCACCTTGGTGGCCGGGAGATGTCCCCCTTCCCCGGGTTTGGAGCCCTGGGCCATCTTGATCTGAAGCTCCTCTGCGGAGATCAGGTAATACGGGGTGACCCCGAAGCGGGCGGAGGCCACCTGCTTGGCCCGGCTGTTGCGTTCGGTCCCGTAGCGCTCTGGATCCTCACCGCCCTCCCCGCTGTTGGAGCGCAACCCCAGGCGGTTCATGGCGATCGCCAGGGCTTCGTGGGCCTCCGGCGAGAGCGCCCCGTGGGACATCGCCGCTGTGGAGAAGCGGCGGAGGATTGCCTCCTCCGGCTCCACCCGATCCCGCGGGATCGGCGGGCGGTCGCTCTCCCAGCGCAGCCGGTCCCGCAGATCCACCGGCTCCCGATGGGCAAGGGCGGCGAAGTCCCGATAGCGACGATACGCCTCGGGGAAACCTTCCCCCAGCGCGTCCGGGGTTCGCACCGCTTCCTGAAGCGCCCGGATGGCCTCCGGGTTCAGAGCGTGGAATTCCCCCCGTGCCCGATGCTTGTAGAAACCTGGAGAGGGCAGTTCGGGACGTTCCGCGGCGAAGGCCGCCGCATGCCATGTCTGCACGCGCCGGGCGATCTCCTCCAGGCCGACCGGGCCGAAGACCGCCGGCGTGCCGGCGAAGGCCCACTCCACCAGCTCCCGTTCCAGTCCGATGATCTCAAAGATCTGGGCCCCGGTGTAGGCGTCCAGGGTGGAGATCCCCATGCGGGCCATGACCTTCAGCAGGCCTTTTTCGATCGCATGGATGTAGTGCCGGATCGCTTCCTCAGGGGTTTCCGAGCGCCCACCTTCGCGTTCCCGCGCCGCCATGGCCGCCACGGTCTCGATGGCCAGATAGGGGCAAACCGCCGAAGCCCCGTAGCCCAGCAGGCAGGCGAAGTGATGAACCTCCCGGGGCTCTCCGGATACGACGATCAGGCTGGCCCGGGTCCGCTGGCCGATCCGGATCAGATGGTGGTGCAGGACAGCAACGGCCAGCAGGGCTGGGATCGGCGCGCGCTGGGGATCCGCTTCCTCATCGCTCAGGATCAGCAAGCGGTAGCCCTCGGCAATCGCCTGCTCCGCGGCCTGACACAGCTCCTCCAGCGCTCGCCGGAGGCCGGTCGGGCCTTCCGCGATCGGCCACAGGATGGGCAACCGGCGCGATCGAAAGGCCGGGTCGGGCAGATCGCTCAGGGCCTGCAGCTGGGAAGGTGTCAGGATGGGGCTGGACAGCTCGATCTGGTGAGCCGCTCGCTCGTCGGGAGCCAGCAGATTGGCCCGCTCTCCCAGGAGCACGGTGAGGGACATCACCCGGGTCTCCCGGAGGGGATCGATGGGCGGGTTGGTCACCTGGGCGAAGCGCTGCTTGAAGAAGTTGTAAAGCGGCCGGGGCCACCCCGCAAGCATCGCCAGCGGCGTGTCATCCCCCATCGAGCCGATCGGCTCCTGACCGGTGCGGGCCATGGGGCGGAGGATCAGCGCCAGCTCCTCGGCGGTGTAGCCGAAGGCGATCTGTCGTCGAAGAAGAGCCTCCGGATCCGGAAGGGCAGGGGCCCCGGGAGGTTCCAGCAGGCGCACGCGATGACGGCGGACCCATTCCGCGTAAGGACGTTGAGCGCTGAGCTCCATCAGGAGCGCGCGGGGATCCTGGAACCGTCCGGTCTGGAGATCCGCGGCCAGCATCTGGCCGGGCCCGAGGCGCTCCAGCTTCAGGACACGTTCAGGGGGGATCTCCAGCGCGCCGATCTCCGACCCACAGTAGAGCAGACCGTCGATGGTGCGCAACACCCGCAATGGGCGCAGGCCGTTGCGATCGAGCAGCGCGCCTACGAAGCGACCATCCGTGAACAGGACGGCCGCCGGCCCATCCCACGGCTCTATCAAGCTCTGATGGTAGGCATAGAATCCCCAGGCCGCCTCGTCGAGATCCGGAGATTTCTCCCATGCTTCGGGGATCAGCATGCGCAGGGCATGGCGGATATCATAGCCGGAGTGGACCAGGAACTCCACTACGTTGTCCAGCATCGCGGAGTCGGAGCCGGTCCGATCGATAATCGGTCGCAGATCCTCCAGGGTGTCTCCCCAGATCGGCGAGGCCAGGGCCGCCTCCCGGGCCTGCATGCCGTGGATGTTCCCCTGAAGGGTGTTAATCTCGCCGTTGTGGCAGAGGGTGCGGAAGGGCTGGGCCCGTTCCCAGGCCGGCAGGGTGTTGGTGCTGAAGCGCTGATGGAAGATGACGAAGTCGGTTTCGAAATCGGGATCCGCCAGGTCCGGGTAAAATCGGGCAAGATCCCGGGCCAGGACCAGGGCTTTATAGACAATCGTGCGGCAGGATGCGGAAGCTACATAGAGGGGAATCCCCTGGCGGGCTGCGGTTCGCTCGGCTCGACGGCGGGCGCGATACAAGCGGCGGTCGATCCCCTCGGGGGTGTCGTTCCGCTCATCGGCCAGCAGCGCCTGAGCGATGAAGGGGCATGTGGCCCGGGCCCGTGGCCCCAGGATGTCTGGGCGGATGGGAACCGGACGCCAGGTCAGGAGGTGAAATCCCTCCCCGGCGAGCGCCGCGTGCAGGATCTCCCGGGCCTCCCTCTGCGCACAGGGCTCGGTTGGGAGGAAGGCCATGACAATGGCCAGGCGCCTCGGGTCGGGCGGACGGAGGCCCTGGGCCTCGAGGAAACGGAGGAACAGCCGGCGAGGGACTGCGATGAGCACTCCCGCGCCATCTCCCGTCAGCCCATCATCCGCGGTCGCCCCACGATGGGACATCCGCTCCAGCGCCTGAAGCGCCATGGAGAGCAACCCATGGTCCGCCGGCCCTCCCGGCCGGGCCAGCAGCCCGATCCCGCATGCATCCCGTTCCCTCCGCTCGAACCCCTCCATCGGATCCCCTCCATCCGATACAATTGAGGCGTTCCCTGGACTGCCTGGTCCGTAGAAGATAAAGAGGGCAATGAACACAGCGACCCGTCCCACCCCCTCACTTTCCCGCGGGCGTTGATGTAGATTTTGTGGAAATCCTGGATCCCTGTCATCCCCTATCCAGGCCATTTTGGGGCACCCAAATGGGCCATTTTTGTGGAAGGGGAGGGGCGATCCCCTTTGGGAATCGCGAGCGCCATAAAATTTAGGAGAGGGATCCTGGAGGTCGAGAGGGGTTCTTCGATGGGAGGCCGTATCCTGTTGATCGATGATGACGCGCTGCTCCGTCGCAGTCTGGCCTTCAGCCTGGAGCAGGCGGGTTTCGAAGTGCACACGGCGGCCACTGCCGAGGAGGGGCTGGCGATTGCCGCCCGGGAGCGGCCGGACCTGGTGCTCCTGGACATTGGGCTGCCGGGGATGGATGGCCTGGAGGCCCTGCGGCGTTTCCGGGAGATCCTGGGGCTCCCCGTGATCTTCCTCACCGCTCGCCGGCGGGAGCTGGACCAGGTTGTAGGGCTGGAGCTGGGAGCGGATGACTACATCACCAAGCCCTTCGATACCGATGTCCTGATCGCGCGCATCCGGGCGGTCCTGCGTCGGATTCGGTCGTCTCCCATGGTTTCCTCCACGCCATCTCCCCTCGTCGTTGGCGATCTGGTGATCGATCCGGCGGCGCGGACGGTCATGGTGGCCGGTCGCATGGTTTCCCTGACCCCGAAGGAATTTGATCTCCTCTACACGCTTGCCCTGGCCCCCAACCGGGTGCTGCCTACCGAAATGCTGCTCAATCAGGTTTGGGGTGCCGAATATGCGGGCCAGCCCGAGACCCTTTACGTGCATATCCGCTGGTTGCGGGAGAAAATTGAGGAAGACCCCGAGCATCCCCGACGGATCCTCACCGTCCGTGGGGTCGGCTACAAGCTGGTCCCCCAGGGATGAGGAGAGCGCCGCATGTTTCGCACGTTTCGCTCCCGCCTCCTGGTCAGCATGTTGCTTCCTTTCCTGCTGATCGCCCCGATCCTGGGGCTGACGCTCACGGAGCTGGTGGAGGAGCGTATTCTCCTCCCTTCCCTGGCTCAGGAGATGGCGGATCAGGGGGTTTTGATCGCCCGTCTGGGGACTGTCCTCCCAGAGATCTGGACGGACTCGGGAGCGGCGCAGGCGTTTCTGCAAGCGCTGGCGATCCGGCAACCTACTCAGGTGCTCCTGCTGGATCCCACGGGTCGCTTGCTGGCCGCCCCAGCGGAGGCCGGATTGGCGCTGGGGTCATCCGCTGGAG
>NZ_DAOUCJ010000043.1 GCF_034432235.1 Thermoflexus sp.
CCGACGGGTGATGGGACCGCCTCCGGAAGCAGCGGGATAGCCCCTGGCCATTCGCCCATTCCGATGGGAGCTCAACCACCCCGTGGGCGTGCAGCGAAACCACCCGCCCCACCCCGACTGAGCTTTCTGGCTTATAATCAAAAGCACTGGATCTTAAGATATTGGAGGAGCCCAATTCGATGACCCCCTTATCGAGAGGTTCGGCCCGCGGGGCGGGGATCCGGCGTGGGATGGCGGCCCTGATTTTATTAATCGCCGCCGCATGTGGGCGGGTGGTTTCGGAGCGTCCGTCTCCTTCCCCATCGCCCGGCTCCCCGCCCACTGTTCCTTCGATGGGCACGCCGGTGGTGGTGCGGGTGCCTACCCCCACCCCGATCCCGACGCCGACGCCCAGCCCGACGCCGATCCTCTATGTGGTGCAGCCCGGGGATACCCTTTATGGCATCGCCCTGAAATACGGGGTCTCGGTGTCCGCCCTGCAGGAGGCGAATGGGATCACCGATCCCACTATGCTCCGGATCGGCCAGGAGCTGGTGATCCCGGCACCGGGCCCGGAGGGCGAACCGGCGCGCCCTCCCACCCCCACCCCCATGCCCCTGCTGATCCAGGGATTCGGATGCACGGCCAGCGCCATGGGCAGCCTGAGCTGCATCGGCGAGGTGATGAATCCCCAGCCCCATCCGATGCGAAACGTTCAGGTGCAGATCGTCCTTCGGAATGGGGAAGGGCAGGCGCTGACCAGCGGGATCGCCGGGACGGGCCTGGATATCCTGATCTCGGGGGGACGGTCTCCCTTCGCGCTGGTCTTCAACACGGTTCCGCCGGGTTATGCCCGGGCGGAGGCGCAGGTGATCCGGGCGGAGCCGACCCAGGAGCCTGGGAACCGCTACGGACGGGTGGAGCTGGCCCGGGCAGAGGGGCGTGGGGAGGGGGCGGATTTTGTGGTCCGGGGCCAGGTGCGCAATGCCGACGCGGTGCCGATGCGCCGGATCAATGTGGTAGTGGCTTTCTACGATGGGCAAGATCGGCTGCTGGGGTTCCGGCAAATTGTATTCGCGGAAGAGGCAACCGGTCCAGGGGCCGCTCGGGACTTTGAAGCCCGGTTCGCGGCGGCGGGCGTGAAGACCTTCCGGGTGTTCGTGGAGGGACAGCGATGAGCAAGCGGGGCCTGGGCGTGGCGATGCTGGGAGCGGCGCTGCTGATCGCCGCGGCTCAGGCAGGGATTAACTGGTTGCGTCTGGGGCGTTCGGCGGAGTGGGGCCCGTTCCAGCAGGCCGCCCTCGGGGTGGCCGGGCTCATCGCCCTGCTGGCCCTGCCGCTCCTGTGGCGGGACGGCCGCCCGGCTTAATCCGGGCGGGGTGGGGCGCTTGTGCCCCACCCCGGTGAAAGCCGTCCCGTGGGAAACCGAAAGGCGTTTCCCACTCCGCGATCCTCAGGCCGCCAGATGGCACGCCACCCAGTGGCCGGGGCGGACCTCCCGCCACTCCGGCTCCACGTGCTTGCAGATCTCCTGGGCGATCGGGCAGCGGGGATGGAACCGGCAACCGCTGGGCGGGTTGACCGGGCTGGGCACTTCCCCTCGCAGGATGATCCGCTGACGCCGGGCCTCCACCGCCGGATCCGGCACCGGGACCGCGGAGAGCAGGGCCTGGGTGTAAGGATGCAACGGGTTCTCATATAGCTCGATCCGATCCGCCAGCTCGACGATCTTCCCCAGATACATCACGGCCACCCGGTCGCTGATGTGCCGGACCATGGCCAGGTCGTGGGCGATGAACAGGTAGGTCAGGTGGAAACGCTCCTGAAGCTCCTGGAGGAGGTTCACGATCTGAGCCTGGATGGAGACGTCCAGAGCGGAGATGGGCTCATCACACACGATGAAATCCGGCTGCAGGGCCAGCGCCCGGGCGATGCCGATACGCTGGCGCTGCCCGCCGGAGAACTCGTGGGGATAGCGGTCGGCGAAGATGGGATTCAGCCCCACCAGACGCAGCAGCTCCTCCACCCGCTCCCGTGCCTCCTTCCCCCGGGCGATGCCGTGGATCTCCAGGGGCTCGGCGATGATCTGGCCCACGGTCATGCGGGGGTTGAGGGAGGCATAGGGATCCTGGAAGATGATCTGCATGCGGCGCCGCATGCGCCGCAGCTCCCTGCCCTTCAGCTGCGTCAGGTCAACGCCATCGAAGACCACATGGCCTCGCGTCGGCCGGTGCAGCTGCAGGATCGTCCGGCCGACGGTCGACTTCCCGCAGCCTGACTCCCCCACCAGCCCCAGGGTCTCGCCACGCCGGATCTCGAAGGAGACCCCATCCACCGCGTGGACGTAGCCGATGGTTCGGGTGAAGATGATCCCCCGGGTGATGGGGAACCACTTCACCAGGTTTTCCACCCGGAGCAAGACCTGTCCGTTCCGATTCACCGCGGCCTCCCGGTCTGAACATCCACCCAGCATGCCATGCGATGGTTCGGTGCGATCTCCTCCAGTCGGGGGTTCTCTTCCCAGCAACGATCGAAGGCGTAGGGGCAACGCGGGGCGAAGGGACAACCGCTCGGCAGCTCGAGCAGATCCGGAGGCATCCCATCGATGGATACCAGCCGCCGACGCTCCCGCCGGTCCAGCCGGGGGAGGGACCCGAGCAGCCCCAGGGTGTAGGGGTGTCGGGGGTTGTGATAGAGCTCCAGGACTGGGGCTTCCTCCACGATGTAGCCGGCATACATGACGGCCACCCGATGGGCCAGCCCGGCCACCACCCCCAGATCGTGGGTGATCCAGATAATGGCCATCCCCAGCTCATCCCGAAGCCGCTTGACCAGATCGATGATCTGAGCCTGGATGGTCACGTCCAGCGCGGTGGTGGGCTCATCGGCGATGAGGATCTGCGGGTGGCAGGCCAGGGCCATGGCGATCATCACCCGCTGGCGCATCCCACCGGAGAATTGATGGGGGTAATCGTTCAGGCGCTCCGCGGC
Organism: Thermoflexus sp.; assembly: GCF_034432235.1. Taxonomy (NCBI): domain Bacteria; kingdom Bacillati; phylum Chloroflexota; class Thermoflexia; order Thermoflexales; family Thermoflexaceae; genus Thermoflexus; species Thermoflexus sp. The sequence continues at coordinate 2,971 of NZ_DAOUCJ010000043.1, forward strand.
GTTCGGGATTCCCACCATCTGGAGGAGCTCAATGGCCCGCTGGCGCGCCTCGTGGGGAGACATGTTGAGATGGGTCTCCAGGACCTCGGTGATCTGCCGGCCGATGGTGAGCACCGGATTCAGAGAGGTCATGGGGTCCTGAAAGACCATAGCGATCTTCGAACCCCGGATGCGGCGGATATCCGCCTCATCCAGCTTCAGCAGATCCACTCCCTGGAACAGGACCTCGCCCTTCGTGATGCGGCCGGGCGGCTGGGGGATCAGCCGCAGGATGGAAAGCATCGTCACGCTCTTCCCGCTCCCCGACTCCCCCACGATCCCCAGCGTCTCCCCCTCATGAAGCTGAAAAGAGACCCCGTTGACAGCATGCACCACGCCATCCCGCGTGAAGAAACGCACCTCCAGGTTCCGAACATCCAGAAGCGGCGGCATTGGCTCCACGCCTCGCGTTCAGGATCCCATGCCTCCAGGCATCGCTCGCGCATTCGGCCCGGGCGACATGCATTAGAATGATAGGCAAGCGAGGAGCATCTGTCAAGATCCTTTTCACGGATCTTCGGGGAGCCGTTCGGACATCGGGGTTCTGGATCCGGCCCCTGCACGGGCTCCAGCCCAAGCGCAAGGGGTTTTTCACAGCCCATCCGGCCGGCCCTGGACCGGTTCAAAGCCATCGCTGAAGGCCGTGCTCGATCTCCTGTTCTGAAGGCCAGCTTTTCATCGAGGTTCCATGCGCGCACGCCGGAGGAGCCTAGACGGGCCTCCTCCGCCAGCCCAGTCGGAGCGATGGACCATGGTTGTCGAACGCGTGGAGCTCCGCGTGATCCGGATGCGGCTGAAGGAGCCCTTCGAGACCTCCTTCGGGCGGGAGCATGATCGCGAGGCCATCCTGGTGACCGTATATGCGGATGGCCTGGAGGGATGGGGCGAAGTGGTGGCCTCGCGGGATTTCGGATATTCCTATGAGACCATTGAGACCGCCTGGCACGTGCTGCGGGCTTTCCTGATCCCGGCGGTGCTGGGGCAGGACATCCCGGACATCGAAACGGTGGCCCGGGTCGGAGAGCGGCTCCGGGGGCATCCGATGGCCCGCGCCGGCCTGGAGGCCGCGTTCTGGGATCTCCTGGCCCGCCAGGCCGGCCTCCCCCTCGCCCGCTATCTGGGGGGGACCCGCGATCGGGTTCCGGTGGGCGTGAGCATCGGGCTCCAGCCCACCGATGAGCTCCTCCTGGAGAAAATCCGGGGTTATCTGGAAGAAGGCTATCAGCGCATCAAGGTCAAGATCAAGCCAGGCCGGGATGTGGAGATGATCGCCGCGATCCGCAGGGTGTTCCCCGAGATCCTGCTGATGGCCGACGCGAACTCCGCCTATCGCCTGGAGGATGCGGATCGCCTGGCCGCCCTGGATGAGTTCCACCTGATGATGATCGAGCAGCCGCTCCACTGGGACGATCTCTATGAGCACTCGCTCCTCCAGGCGCGCCTGCGCACGCCCATCTGTCTGGACGAAAGCATCCACACCGCCCGGCACGCCCGGGCGGCCCTGGAGATGGGCGCCTGCCGGATCATCAACATCAAGCCCGGGCGGGTCGGCGGGCTGCTGGAGGCCAAACGGATTCACGACCTGTGCCACGCGCGGGGGATCCCGGTGTGGTGCGGCGGGATGCTGGAGACCGGCATCGGGCGGGCGGCGAACGTGGCCTTGGCCTCGCTGCCCGGCTTCACCCTCCCCGGGGATCTCTCCGCCAGCGATCGCTATTACCACGAAGATCTGATCGATCCTCCCTTCGTCCTGAACCCGGATGGCACGCTGAGCGTGCCTCCGGGGCCCGGCCTGGGCGTGCACATCGATCGACGGAAGGTGGATCGAGCCACCCTGCGAATGGAGGCTTTCCAGATATAGCTCCGCCGGGGAATTCCATGGAGGCCGTAGCCAAAGCCGGGGATCTGGCGCTGCTCATCGGACCGGGCGGGAAGCCCTTCCTGGTCCGACTGGAGCCGGGCGGACGTCTGCATACCCATCGGGGGATGGTCGCCCACGAGGATTGCATCGGGCGGCCGTGGGGGACCGCCGTGCGCTCCCATCGAGGGGAAGTCTTCTGGATGCTGGAGCCCTCGATGGAGGAATTAATCCGCTACCTACCCCGCCAGACCCAGATCCTGTACCCGAAGGACATCGGCTACATCCTGTTGAAGCTGTCCGTTCGGCCCGGGCGCCTCGTTCTGGAAGCGGGGACCGGGAGCGGCGGATTGACCCTCGCCCTGGCCCAGGCGGTCTGGCCCCTGGGCCGGGTGGTGACCTATGAAGTGCGGCCGGAGATGCAGGCCCTCGCCCGTCGGAACCTGGAACGGGTGGGGCTGGCCGAGATGGTCACCTGGCGGATCCGGGATATCGCGGAAGGGTTCGAAGAAACCGAAGCCGATGCCCTTTTCCTGGACCTGCCGGAGCCCTGGGCCTATCTGTCCCAGGCGGCCGCGGCCCTGCGCAGCGGCGGCTTCTTCGGGGCCATCCTCCCCACCGCCAATCAGGTGATCCGGCTCCTGGAGGCCCTGCCGGCCCACGGCTTCGGGTTCATCGAAACCGTGGAGATCCTCCTGCGGCCCTATCACACCGTGGGCTGGCGCTTCCGCCCCGCTGACCGGATGGTGGCCCACACCGGATTCCTCATTTTCGCCCGGCGCCTGCAGGAGCCTGTCGGGCCGGAGATCCCCATCGGGGAGCCCGAAGCCCCGGAGGCTTGAGCGTCGAAGGCCCGGGAGGACAAGGGCCCACCGAGCCCCCGGGTTCCCCTGGGCCCGTGGGATCGCCGGAAGGTTTGCCCCTTCCACCGGCTCCATCCCCCGCTGGCTCCAACCTATCCGGGCCACCGGCCCCTGTCCCCCCACGATCGGGACAGACCGATCCCTCATCGATGGGGACCA
>NZ_DAOUCJ010000044.1 GCF_034432235.1 Thermoflexus sp.
GAACGGGAGACTTCCCTTAAGCCAGCGGGTTTTCCGTTGTGCGGCCTGCGGGCTGGAGGTGGATCGGGATCTCCACGCGGCCATCCACCTCCGCAATTACGGATTGGCTGTCCTAAACAGCCCTACCGGGAGTTCCCCGGGAGGTGACGCCGGTCGCGGGGTCCCCAGCCGGTCGAAGACCGGCTGGGGTGCCCCCGATCCCTCTGGCGGCGGAACGGGCAAAAGCCCGGTCGACGCGCCACGGGTCGAGGAAGCCGGAAGTGGCCGGTCATGGATTTCGCCCCGTGGAGTGAAATAAATGACGACGAGCCACAGAACGGTTTTGCAGGACAACGGTCCCCGACGACATCATCTCCGCCTGCATTTCCAACAGCCTAAGTCCCCTTCGCGCCGGGCTTCGCTCTCCTATGTGAACACCGGCCCCAGCTCCAGCACAAAGCCCGGAAGCTCCGGGTCCAGGGACACCGCCTCCACCCCCTCATACCGCTCCACCCGCCCCCCCGGCCGATACACCTCCACCACCCGCCCATAGGGATCAATCAGCACCCCCAGCCGCGCCCCGTTCGCCACATACACCCCCATCTTCTCCCGCAGCTCCCCCACCCCCTGCGACGCCGACCGCACCTCAAACACCACGTCCGGACACAACGGCCCGAAACCCTCCCGCTCCTCCGGACGCAGCCTCTCCCACCGCTCCCGCGACACCCACGAAGCATCCGGGGAAAACAGCGAACCGTCCGGAAGCCGAAAACCCGTCGAGGAATCAAACACCACCCCCAGACCAGTGCGCTCGTTCCATCGTTCTAACTGGTAGGCCACCTTCAGGCTGCGCCGTCCGCTCTCTCCGCCCGTCGGGGTCACGATCAGCCTCCCGTCCGCGGTGCGCTCGAATTGATACCCCGGGTTCCGCTCCGACAGCTCCCGCAGCTCCTCGTCCGTCACCCGATGCAACAGGTCCAGCCGGATCCCCATCCCCCACCTCCCCCGCATCCGGGATCTCCTGAGGATCATTATACGGGAGAATCGACGGGCGAGCGGCAAAACGACTCCCATCCTGCATGGATACGAGATCCACCGTGGGGGTTCCCGCTGGCCGTGTCCCGTTCTGAAATCCCGGTGAGCAGGCTCTTCCTGGGCTACAATATCAGCAAAAGCTATGGGAATGCAATTCACCCGGTTCAAAGCAGCGGAGGTAAATCCCGGATGAGCGTACGCGTTCGCTTTGCCCCAAGCCCGACTGGGTTCCTGCACGTCGGAGGGGCTCGCACGGCGCTGTTCAACTGGCTCTTCGCCCGCCACCATGGCGGGCAGTTCATCCTGCGGATCGAGGACACGGATCGCAAGCGGCTCATCCCTGGCGCGCTGGAGGATATCTTGGACTCCCTCCGGTGGCTGGGCCTGGATTGGGATGAGGGGCCCGATGTCGGAGGGCCTTACGGTCCTTACATCCAATCCCAGCGGCTGGAGATCTACCAGGAACATGCCCATCGCCTGGTTGCAATGGGCCACGCTTACTACTGCTTCTGCTCCGAGGAGCGCCTGGAGCGGTTGCGCCGTGAGCAGGAGGCCCGCAAACAGCCTACCGGTTACGACCGGTTCTGCCGTTACAACGTCTCGCCCGAGGAAGCCCAGCGCCGTATCGCTGCCGGAGAGCCTTACGTGATCCGCCTGAAGGTCCCCATGGAAGGGACCACCACCTTTCACGACCTGGTGCACGGCGAGATCTCGGTGCAGAACCGGACGCAGGACGACTTTGTGCTGCTGAAATCGGACGGCTACCCGACCTATCATCTGGCGAACGTGGTGGACGATCACCTCATGCGCATCACCCATGTGATGCGGGCGGATGAGTGGATCCCCAGCACCCCGCGGCATATCCTGCTCTATCGGGCCTTCGGCTGGGAGCCTCCGCAGTTCGCCCATTTGCCCATCATCCTGAGCCCCACCGGCAAGGGGAAGATGAGCAAGCGGGTGCTGCAGGAGCAGGGGCGCTGGGAGACGGCGGTCTTCGTGCGGGATTTCCGGGAGGAAGGCTATCTGCCGGAGGCATTGGTGAATTTCCTGGCGCTGACCGGCTGGGCCTACGACGACAAGACCGAGCTGTTCACGATGGAGGAGCTGATCGAGAAGTTCGACATCTCCGGCATCAATCCCAAACCGGCGGCCTTCAACTACGAGAAGCTCGAGTGGATGAACGGCGTCTACATCCGCCGCCTGACGGTGGAGGCGCTGGCGGATCGCTTGCGTCCCTACCTGGAGGCCCTGGGCCTGCGCCCGGACCCGGAGACGCTCCACAGGGCGATCCCCCTGATTCAGGAGCGCATCAAGACCCTCCGGGAGGGAGCGGAGATGCTGGAGTTCCTCTGGCGAGAGGAAGTCTCGCCCGCGCTGGAGGATCTGGTGCCGAAGGGGAGCACCCCGGAGGAGGTCCGGACTTGGCTGGTGGAAGCCGCGCAGGCGCTGGAGCGCCTTCCGGAATTCACCCATGAGGCCATCGAGGCCGCGCTGCGCGGGCTGGCGGACCGCCTGGGGGTGAAGGCCGGCACGCTGTTTATGGCGGTCCGGGTGGCGGTGACCGGCCGGCGGGTCACCCCACCGCTCTTCGAGTCGATCGCCCTGCTGGGCCGCCCGCGGACGCTGGCTCGCCTGGAAGGGGCGATCCGCCTGCTGGAACGGGTTCCTTCGTCTTGACCGGGAGAAACGGGCAGGAGTTCGGTCGGCTGATCCAGCATACTGTATCGCACCAGAAAGAGGGGGGAGCCGTTGAAACCCCGTTCCTTCACCATACGCCTGTTCACGCTCGCCGGGACGCCGGTCCGGGTCCACTGGAGCCTGATCGCGTTGCTGACCATCGCTATGCTGGGCGCGGGCGTGCTGGGCGGATGGCGAGCAGCCCTCCGCCAGGGGCTCGGATGGGGTCTCTTGTTCGGCCTCGTGCTGTTGCATGAGATCGGCCATCTCATGGCCGCTCGCCTGCTCCGCATCCCTGTCTCCTCAATCCTCCTGTGGCCGCTGGGAGGGTTCACGGCGGTGCAATTGCCGGCCGGCCGCTTCGGCGCGGAGTTTGCCATCGCCCTGGCCGGCCCGGCGATGAACCTCCTGATCGCCATGGGCCTCAGCGCAATGGGCATGGGAGGGAGCGCCATCAGGAGCCCCGGGGAGCGCTGGAGCCTCGGGTCCACCCTATGGATGTTCAATCTCCTCCTGGGGGTTTTCAATTTGCTGCCGGTGTTTCCACTGGACGGCGGGCGGATTATGCGCAGCCTGCTGGCCATGGGGTTTGGGGAAGGACGAGGGACCCAGCTGGCGTTGCGAGTGGGCCAGGCCGGTGCGATGGGCATCGGCGGCCTGGCGGTCTGGCAGTTCATGCGTCAGGATCCCGGAGGGCTGGTGACGATGACCGTGGCGATGTGGCTATTCGGTCAGACGCTGCAGGAAGCGCGCCTGCTCCGCCGCCACGAGCATCTCCAGCGGATCCCGGTGGCCCCCTATCCGCAGCCGATCCTGATCGCTATCAACGATCGCGTTGCCCTTCCGGCAGCCCGTCGTTTGCTGGCCCACAGCGGACAGCCGCTCCTCCCGGTGGAATCCGCTGGTCGGTGGGCGGAGGGCCTCTTCCGGGATGCGGGAGGAATCCGACGGCGGACGCTGCGGATCGTGGATGGCGAGAGCTCCATCGCCGCCGCCTGGTCCTGCCTGGCCCGAAGCGAAGCGCCGGGCCTGCTGGTGCTTCGCAACGGCCGACCCATCGGCTGGCTTGCCCGGGAGCAGGTGGAATCTCTCCTTCAGGACAGCCCATAAGCGGGAGTTCTTCTTCGCTCCGCGATCCCTGGCCCCAGAGCGGGTGCAGGGAGTTCGGGAGAAGATAGACCCAGCACGATGAAGCGGATCCTCCGATGGGTTTACCGAGCGAAATATCGCCTCCTGGGCCGGCGGATGGGACAGCCGGAGGCCCCGCCGACCCTTGAGCGGGGCCTAGTGCTGATCCAGATCGATGGGCTCTCTTTCCTCCACTTGCAGCGTGCCCTGCAGGAGGGCCGCATGCCCTATCTGGCCCGCCAGATCCGCAAGGGGCGCTTTCAGGTCGCGCCGTGGTTCGCCGGTTTCCCCACCACAACCCCGGTGGTGACCGCCGCGCTGCTCTACGGCCAGCTGGATGCGATCCCGGGGTTCCGATGGTATGAGCGGATGCGAAAGGAGCCGGTGGTGATGAAGCGCCCAGCGCACGTCCGTCGAGTCGCCGCGCGATTGCGGTCCGACGGGGGGGGCGGGTTGCTCCGGGGCGGAGCCTGCTATGCCAGCATGTTTGATGGAGGGGCGGAGCGCACCATTTTCACGCTGAGCACTATGGGCTTGCCCGGGCTGCTGAGCGGTGTGCAGGGGCTAGGCCTTTTCCTGATGGTGCTGCTGAACCCGGGGCGGATCTGGCGGATCCTCCGGATGGTGGCCCGGGACATCCTGGACGAATTGTGGTATGGGATCCGCTCCTGGGAGACCTGGTGGCGGTTCCTGCGGGACCCGACCGGGCTCTTTCGGACCGCGTTTCTGGCCCTGGGAAGCGCCCTGCTCCACGAGCTGTTGACCTTCAGCCTCAGTATGGATATCCATCGGGGGATCTCCCCCCTGTATGCGATTTACGTCCTGTATGATGAGGCCGCGCATCGCTACGGCCCGGACCATCCGGTGGCCTTCCGGGCCCTGCGCCGGCTGGACGCCTATCTGCGGGAGATCGATCGGATGGCCGGGTTCGCCCGGCGCCCCTACGATCTTTACATCTTCTCCGACCATGGCATGACCCCTTCGGAGCCCTTCGCCCGACGCTTCGGACGAAGCCTGGGAGATTTTGTCCAGGAGCATATGGTTCAACCGGTGACCCTGGATGAGACGGTGGAACCGGATGATCGGCGCTGGCGGTCGTGGCGATACCTGATGGTGGAGATGCGTGGCTTGGAGCGAACCCTCTCCCCTCGCAGCGCTCAGGTGGTCCGGGCGGCCCGGGCCTATGTGCAGCGACAGGCTCCACGCCCCCGCGAGGGAGAGGGCGGCCCCTCCGGGCGTCGGGCGGATGTGGTGGTTCGGGCCTCTGGACCCCTGGCCCATCTTTACATCACGGCCGCCTCGCACCCCCTGTCGTTGAGCGAGATCGCCGTTCAGTGGCCGCACCTGCTCGATGCCCTGATCGAGCATCCAGGGATCGGCCTGGTCATCGGGCGGGAGGGCGAAGACGTGTTTCTGATGGGCCGGCAGGGAGCGCACGTCATCCGCGCCGATGGCCGGTCTTCGATCTACGGCCAGGATCCCTTAACGGATCCGGAGCGCATGGCACCGGAGGGACGCTGGCTGGATGGGGAACGGATCGTTCAGGAGCTGGCCCGCCTGGCGCGGTTGCCCGATAGCGGCGATCTCATCCTCCTGGGAGCCTGGGATGGCCAGACGGTGATCACCTTTGAGGATCAGCGCGGAACGCACGGGGGGCTGGGCGGGGCGCAGGAGATCGCCTTCCTGGTTTTCCCCTCGGATCGACCGCTGCGCCCCCAGCGATGGCGCGATGCTCGGGACTTTCACGCCTATCTGACCGAAACATATCAGAGGACGCCTGCGTCGCATTCTATGCCGGATTGAGGAGGAGATCGCATGAAAAGATCGGCGGTGATGCTTCTAACGTTCATTGCGGCGGCCTGCACGCCCGCTCCGGCGCTCACGCCGACCCTTTCGCCGCCGGCCCCTGCAACGCCAACCCCCGCGCTGGCGGCCCGCGTGAACGGTGCACCGATTTTCCTTCAGGAGTTCGAGAAGCGAGTGGCTGCATATGAACGCGAGTGGATCCGCAACGGCCTGGATCCCCAGTCCGGGGAGGGACGACAGCGCCTGGCCCAGCTTCCCCGCCAGATCCTGGAGGGGATGATCGAGGAGCTTCTGATCCAGCAGCATGCCGCGGCGCTGGGGATCACGGTATCCCCGGCGGAGGTTGAGGCCACCATGCGCCAGTTCATCGAGGAAAGCGGCGGGGTCGAATCGTTCCGCCAGCGGCTGGCCTCCATGGGGATGACCGAGGAGGAATTCCGGCGCAATCAGGAGACGGCCATCCTGGCTCAGAAAGTCTTCGAGCGCCTGACCGCCGATATCCCGGCGGCGGCCGAGCAGGTTCACGCCCGGCATATCCAGGTGGCCCGGGAGGACATCGCCCGTCAGCTGCTGGCCCGCCTGCAACATGGGGAAGATTTCATCGAGCTGGCTCGACAATATTCCGAGAACGAAGCCACCCGGGATCTGGGAGGCGACCTGGGGTGGTTCGCCCGAGGAACCCTGGCGATCCCGGAGCTGGAGGAGGCGGCCTTTTCCACTCCTCCGGGACAGGTTGTGCTGGTGAAAACCCCCCATGGCTATCACCTGCTCCTGGTGGTGGAGAAAGATCCCGCCCGGCCGCTCTCCGAAGACCAGAAGGATCTGCTCCGCCAGAGGCGGATCCGGGAACAGCTTCAGGCCTGGCGGGCCGAAGCGCAGGTGGAGATCTTTATCCCCCTTTCCCCTTGAGGGATCCCTCCGGTGGTCATTCCAGAGGATCGAGGGCATGCCGTTATCTGGCATGCCCTTTTCGTCCGGATCGGCGGAACCGGGAGGTGCGGATGGGAACGCTGTATGTGGTGGGCACGCCCATCGGCAACCTGGAGGATATCACCCTGCGCGCCCTGCGGGTGTTGCGCGAATGCGCCATCATCGCCGCGGAGGACACGCGCCGGACCCGCATCCTGCTGGAGCATTACGGGATCCATACCCCGATGATCAGCTATTTCGAACACAACGAGCCGGTGCGCATCCCCCAGATTCTAGAGGCCCTGACCCGGGGCGACGTGGCGCTGGTTTCGGAGGCCGGGATGCCCGGCCTTTCGGATCCGGGCTTTGCGCTGATCCGCGCCGCGCTGGATCGGGGCTTCCCGGTGGTGCCTGTCCCCGGACCCTCCGCCCCGGTGACGGCCCTGGTGGCCTCGGGGCTCCCAGCGGATCGCTTCGTTTTCCTCGGCTTTCTGCCGCGCAAGCCCGGAGAACGACGGCGGTTGCTCGCGGGAGTCGCGACCCTCCCCTGGACCCTGGTGGCCTTTGAGGCCCCTCACCGCCTCCGGGAATCCCTTCGGGATATCCTGGAGGTTCTGGGGGATCGCCCCATGGCGGCGGCCCGCGAGCTGACCAAGCTCCATGAGGAAATCCGCCGGGGCACCGTGCGGGAGATCCTGGAGCACTTCACCCGGGTGGAGCCCCGGGGGGAGTTCACCCTGGTCATCGCCGGAGCGCCCGAGGAGGTCCCGCAGTGGGAGGAAGAGGAGGTGCGAAGCCGCCTTCAGGAGCTGCTCGCCGCCGGAATGCCCCCGGCCCAGGCGGCCCGGGAGCTCGCGCGGGCTTCCGGATGGCCGCGCCCGGTGATCTATCGGATGGCCCTGGACCTTCGAGGGGAATCCCATCGATCCGACCTCTGACAAAACAGGGCAGAACCACCGGCCCGAGGGGCCATGGGGAAGAGAGAACCTGCTTTTTGAGGATCCCAGGCATATTGCGATGTCCCAACTGGCCCACCATGCCGCACCGGAACGGAGTTTTCTCCCATGGGGCCTTCGTCCTCCACATCGTGGCGGATGATCCGGCTATTGATGCTCTCGGAAATCCTCTGGGCACTGGGGGAGGGCCTCTTCTTCTATCTGATCCCCGTGTATATGCAGGAACTGGGGGCCACCCCGTCCGAGATCGGGATGGCCATGGGGATCGGGGAGCTGATCCTGACCGCGATCTACCTCCCGGTCGGCTGGGTGACAGACCGCCTCCCCCACAAGCCGCTGATGCTGGGCGGATGGCTCGCCGGGCTGATGGGGGTCCTGACGATGGCCGGGGCCGCCGACTGGCGCGCGTTCGTCCCGGGCTTGACGCTTTACCTGGTGTCGGGCTACTGTCTTCCCATTATCAACGCCTATGTCGCCCGCATGGCCGGCCCGATCCCGCTGGAGCGCGCCTTCCCGCTGCTGAGCGCCAGCTACGCGCTGGGCGGCGTTCTGACGCCCGCCCTGGGTGGGTGGATGGCCCAGCAATGGGGGATGCGCCGGGTGCTCCTGGTGAGCGCGGGGCTGTTTTCCCTCTCCACCCTCGCCGCCATACGCCTCCCGGCAGATCCTCCCCCTCAACGCCCCGGGCATCGAAGCCTGGTGGAGTTCCGGCGAGGGATCCCTTGGCCGTTCGGCCTGGCCCTGTTAACGCTCTTCACCGCCGGCCAGCTGGGGCTGGTCCTGCTGCCGAATTTTCTGCAACAGCGGGGAGCATGGACCCGGACCCATCTGGGCCTCTTCGCCTCGCTTCAAGCCCTCGGGGCCATTGTGCTGGGCCCCATGCTGGGCCGATGGGATGAAGGGCGCGCGCGGCCTATCGGATTGCTGAGCGCATGGGGGCTGGGCTGGATCGCCTTCGCACTGCTCCAGATCGGATTCCGGTATCTTCCGATCGTGAGCGGGGCGATGTTCCTTCTGGGAGGCATGTATGCGGGCTATTCCCTGGCCGCGGCCCGCATCCTGCGCCTGGCCTCCCAGGAGACCCGGGCCACGTCCTCCGCGCTGGTTCATACCGCTCGCAGCCTGGCCATGACGCTGGCGGCCCCACTGGCCGGGCTCCTGTTCACCCTGGAGCCCGCCTATCCGCTGCGAGCCGCCGGGCTGGCGATCCCCCTGGCGATGGGCGCCGTCTTCTGGACAGGGAAGCTGATCCCACGGGAGGAGGCTGTTTCGCCCGGACAGGCTTGGGAGGAAGGGGGGCCTCGCCTATAATACAGGCGCACGGGTTCCGCCGCTGGCCCTCCCTCGAAACCTCACCCGGAAGGAGGCGAACGTGAAGGAGCTCCTGGAGCGGGCACTGAACGCCGCGCAGCTGAAAGGCGCATCCTACGCGGATGTCCGCTTGGTCCACCGCATCGAGCAATCCCTGCTGGTCCGCAACGGCGTGGTCCAGGGCATCAGCCAGCTCGAAGACATGGGCTTCGGGGTCCGGGTGATCGCGGACGGCGCGTGGGGATTCGCCTCCAGCGCCCGGCTGACGCTGGAGGAAGCGGAGCGGATCGCCGAGCGGGCCGTTCAGATCGCGAAGGCCAGCGCCCTCTTCAAGAAGGAAGACGTGGATATCGGCCCTCCGGTCGTTCAGCGGGGGACCTATCGGACGCCGGTGCAGATCGATCCGTTCACCGTCCCCCTGGAGAAGAAGCTGGAGGTCCTGATGGCCGCCGACGCGGCGATGCGGGCGGTGAAGGGGATCGCTGCCACCGAGGCGGAGATGGTGTTCCTCCGCGAGCACAAGATCTTCGCCAGCACCGAGGGATCGTGGATTGAGCAGGAGATCATCGAGTCGGGCTGCGGCATCGAGGCCCTCGCCGTGGGGCCCGATGAGGTCCAGCACCGATCCTATCCGAACTCCGTGGGCCGTCATCAAATGACCCGGGGATGGGAGTTCATCGAGGAATGCGACCTGCCGGGCCACGCGCCGCGCATCGCGGAGGAAGCGGTCGCGTTGCTAAGCGCCGATCCATGCCCCGACACCGTGACCACAGTGATCCTGGGAGGCTCCCAGGTGGCCCTGCAGATCCATGAGTCATGCGGGCATCCCATCGAGCTGGATCGCGTGTTCGGGACGGAGGCGGCCTATGCCGGGACCTCCTTCCTGACCCCGGAGAAACTGGGGACCTTCCGCTACGGCTCGGAGGTGGTGAACATCACGGCGGATGCCACGCTGCCCGGGGGCCTGGGGACCTTCGGATGGGACGATGAGGGGGTTCCGGCCCAGCGCGTGGATATTGTGAAGGAGGGCCTTTTCGTCGGCTATATGACCTCCCGGGAGACCGCCCGACAGCTGTTAAAGCTGCTGGGCCCTTCCCCTTACGTGACCGGCCTCTCGAACGGAACCATGCGGGCCTCCGGATGGAACCGCATCCCCCTGATCCGCATGACGAACGTGAACCTTCTTCCGGGGACATGGCGCCTGGAGGATCTGATCGCAGACACCGAGGAAGGGATCTTCATGGACACCAACCGCTCCTGGAGCATTGATGATAAGCGATTGAATTTCCAGTTCGGCTGCGAGATCGCCTGGGAGATCAAAGGGGGGAAGCTGACTCGCATGCTGAAGAACCCGATTTACACCGGGATCACGCCGGAGTTCTGGCGCTCCTGCGATGCGGTATGCAACGCCGATCACTGGGTGATCTGGGGGACGCCGAACTGCGGCAAGGGGCAGCCTTCGCAGCTGGCGCACACCGGCCATGGGGCCGCCCCCGCCCGCTTTCGGAACGTGCGGGTGTTCAGCCGCAAGTAGAAAGCGACACGGCCGGTCCCCAGACGATGAGGATCCACAGGGAGGTGACAATGCTGGGCGAATCCCAGATCCGCGAGCTCCTGGAGAAAGCCTTAACGATCTCCCCGGCGGATGAGACGGAGATCGTCCTGGAAGCCCACGATAGCGCCCTGACCCGCTTCGCGAACAACACCATCCATCAGAACGTGGCGGAAGTGAACGCAGAGATCGCGGTCCGTGTGGTGGTGGGGAAACGGGTGGGCTCGGCGATCACCAATCGTCTGACAGAGGAAGCCCTCGGGCGGGCGATCGAGGAGGCGGTGGCCATCGCCCGGCTGCAGCCGGAGAACCCGGAGTTCCCGGGCCTTCCAGATCCGGCGCCCATTGAGCCGGTTCTCGCCTTCGATGAAGCGGTGGCGGGCGCCACGCCGGAATGGCGGGCGCGGGCCATCGGGCCCATCTGCCGGATGGCGGAATCCGTGGGAGCCAGCGCGGCGGGCGCGCTCTCCACCGGGATCTACGAGCTGGCGGTGGCGAACTCCCGGGGGGTGTTCGCCTACCACGTCGGCACCGAGGCCCATTTCACCACCGTCGTGATGTGCGATGACGGGTCCGGGTATGCCCATCGGGCCGCCTGGCGTCTGACCGATCTGCATGGGGAAGCCCTGGGCCGCTCCGCGATCGAAAAGGCCCTGCGAAGCCGGAACCCCCGCCCGGTGGAGCCGGGGGTGTATCCGGTGGTCCTGGAGCCCTACGCGGTGGATGATATCCTCTCCTGGCTGGGCTACGCAGGCGCCGGCGCGCTGGCCGTCCAGGAAGGCCGATCGTGGATGAATGATCGGATCGGCCGCCCGATCATGTCCCCCATGGTAACCATCTGGGATGACGGTCGGGATCCAACGGGGTTGCCGCTTCCGTTCGATTTTGAGGGCGTTCCCCGCCAGCGCGTGGTCATCGTGGAGAAGGGCGTCCCCCAGGGCCCGGTCTACGATACCATCACCGCCGCCCGGGAGGGGCGGCGTTCCACCGGTCACGCCCTCCCCCGCTCCCGCCCCCAGATGGCCAGCCTGGGGCCCATTCCCCTTCACCTGTTCATGGCCCCCGGGGAGGCGACGCTGGAGGAGATGATCCGCCAGGTGGATCGCGGCCTTTACATCACCCGGTTCTGGTATACCCGCCTGGTCCATCCGCGGGATTGCGTCCTGACCGGGATGACCCGGGATGGGGTGTTCTGGATCGAGAAAGGGGAGATCGCCTACCCGGTGCAGAACCTGCGATTCACCCAAGGCTACGTGCCGGCCCTGGCTCAAGTGCGGGCTGTGGGGAAGGAGCGCTGGGTGCTTTCTGAAGGGTTCGGGTTCACCTGCGTTCCAGCCCTCCTGCTGGAGGCGTTCACCTTCACCGGGGTGACCGAGATGCCCGGGGGTTAGCATGCCGTAGGGGCACGGCATGCCGTGTCTTTACCTTATATATGGAGGTTTCCGGTGAGCGAATCGACAGCGCGGCTGGCCGTGCATGGGCATTTCTATCAGCCCCCCCGGGAGGATCCGTGGACCGGGGAGGTCCCTCCGGAGCCCGGGGCGGAGCCGTATCACGATTTCAACGAGAAGATCACGGCGGAGTGCTACCGGCCGCTGGCTGAGCGCTGCCTCTTTGAGCGGATCAGCTTCAATATAGGGCCTACCCTGATCGCCTGGCTGGCCCGACATGATCCGGAGACCTATCGGAGGATCCTGGAGGCGGATCGGGCGAACGTGGCCCGCGGCGTGGGGAACGCCATCGCCCAATCGGCCCATCACACGATCCTCCCCCTCGCCCGACGCCGCGATCGGATCACCCAGGTCTACTGGGGGATTCAATCCTTCCAGCATCGCTTCGGCCGGCATCCCCGGGGGATGTGGCTGCCGGAGATGGCCGTGGATCTTACCACCCTGGAGGTGTTGGCCGAGGCCGGCCTGACGTTTA
This sequence comes from Thermoflexus sp., assembly GCF_034432235.1. NCBI lineage: Bacteria > Bacillati > Chloroflexota > Thermoflexia > Thermoflexales > Thermoflexaceae > Thermoflexus > Thermoflexus sp. The sequence goes on from NZ_DAOUCJ010000044.1 coordinate 12,280, forward strand.
CCATCCTTTCCTCCGAGCAGGTGCGAGGGGAACTCACTCGGGGCGCCGGGCCGTATCGGGTCCGCCTGGAGGCCAACGCGTATTTCACGGTCTTCGTCCGGGATCGCGATCTTTCGAATCAGGTCTCCTTCGCGATGCCCTCGCTGGGGCCAGCGGATCGCTGGGCCCAGGAGGTCCTGCGAGGCCGGCGCGATCTGACGCTGCTGGCGATGGATGGGGAGACCTTCGGCCATCATCACCGGGAAGGGGTGGGCTTCCTGGAGCGCCTGCTCCACCCGCAGGCCGCTGCCTATGAAGTCGTAACCCTTACCGAGCATCTGCGGGCGCATCCGCCGGTGGAGGAAATCGAGGTGATCCAGAACACGGCTTGGAGCTGTTCCCACGGCCTGGCCCGCTGGAGCACGGGATGCGCCTGCACCCCCGGGGATTCGCGGTGGAAAGCGATCCTGCGGGCGGCGATGGATCTGCTTTCGGAGGAGATCGACGCCGCCTATCTGGACCTGGCCCACGGGCGCGTCGGGAATCCGTGGCGGCTGCGGGACGAGTATATCCATGTGGTCCTGGGGGTGATGGACGCCGGCTCGCTCCTGCGGGAATTCGCCGATCGTCCCTTTTCCACCGAGGTCGAGCAGCGCCTGCTGCGGGCCCTTCAGGCCCAGGTCCACCGCCAGCGCATGTTTGCCAGCTGCGGCTGGTTCTATGCAGATCTGGACAGCTTGGAGCCCCGCCTGGTGATCCGCCAAGCGGCACGGGCCATCGAGCTGATCCATGAAGCGACAGGGGTCGATCTGAGCGAGGGATTCCGCCGGGCCCTGGCGCTGGCCCGAAGCGGGCGCACTGGCAAAACCGGCGCCCAGATCTTCGATGAGATCTGGAACAGCCGGCCTTCGGGGCTCCAGAGCGAAAGCCCCCCGTCGAGGCTCTCCCTCTGACACAAAGGCGAGGGATGAAGCCTCCCACTTCCTTGTCCGCCCCGTCCAGGAGAAGGCCCGCCCCTCCGGCTCAGAGATCGGGGGGCCGATCCATGTCCGAGGCGATCTTCAGATCCAGAATCGGGGAGCCATCCAGCGCGTCCAGCCCCCGCACGCGCACAACAGGGCCTTCGATGGCCACCACCCGCACCCCCGTGAGCCCGATGGGATTGGGTCGATACGGGGAACGGGTGGCGAAAACCCCTTTCACAGGCTGGGTGGGATCGCCCCGGGGATGCACTTTCAGGCGGATCTCCTTCACCCGGTCCAGAACGTAAATGACCATCAGCCCATCGCCCGGCTGCAAACCCTCCAGACCCTCCACGAACGCCGGATCCAGGACCAGTTCGCTCTCCTCCTGGCGCATCACATCCGCTTCCGTCCACTCCGAGAAGCGGTTCCGAACATAACCAATGGCCCGGAACACCCATTCTTTCTGGCCCATGACCGCTCCCTATCGCACTGTGGACGAATCGGGTAAGGGAGGCTTTCACGGGGCGCCGATTGGAAATCGGCCTCACAAGAGGCTCCGCGCCTCGTGAGGCCTTCGTCAACGTGAGGTGTCTTTTGGACGACGCAGGCCGGCCATCGGTCAAAGGCCCTTGAGGTCGAATTCATTCGACATCCCTTCACACCCCGCGTCGACGCCCGCTTCGATCGTTGCATCTTGAATCATGGAATCGGGTCATAGGCTCCCACCGGTGGACGACACAGAGGCCCAGGTAAGCTGTAAGCCAAAAAAGAGGCTGGACCGATGGCCCACGGCCGCCGATCCAGCCCCGTGGAAGTTTTTGCTCCCCAGGGGAGTGGAGTAAGCGCCGAAGGCGTCTCCTCAACTCCCGGAGCTCCTCCTTCACTGTCCCGATCCGGAAGCCGGAGCTCCCGCGAGCTCCGGCACCTCCCGCTTGCTCTGCCAGACCACCCAGAGGAGCACCGCCAGGAGCACTCCCACCGCGGCACCGATAGCCAGCAACGTCCCGATGGTGAGAACCCCCCGGAACTGAACGATGATCGGCGCGGCCAGCACGGAGACCAGATTCACCGCCTTGATCATCGGGTTGATGGCCGGGCCGGCGGTGTCCTTCAGTGGATCCCCGACGGTGTCGCCGACCACGCTGGCCTTGTGGCGCTCACTGCCCTTGCCCAGATTGCGAGCTGGATCCCGCGGCTCGTTCTCCACGCGCTTCTTGGCGTTATCCCAGGCCGCCCCGGCGTTGGCCATGAAGACCGCCAGCAGCTGTCCCACCAGGATGGACCCCGCCAGGAAGGCGCCCAGGGCCTCCACCTGGAGCACCAGGCCCACCACCAGCGGGGTAGCCACCGAGAGCAGCGCCAGGGAGAGGAGCTCCTTCTGGGCGGCCAGGGTGCAGATCGAAACCACCCGGGCGTAGTCGGGTTTCACCGTTCCCTCCAGGACCCCCGGGATGCGGAACTGACGTCGCACCTCCTCCACGATCAGAGTGGCCGCGCGGCTTACAGCCCGGATAGCGAAGGAGGAGAAGAGCCACGGCAGCGCCCCGCCCAACAGCAGGCCCACGAACACCAGCGGATGGTCGATCCGGATCCCGACATCCTGCAGGGTGGGCTTCTGCCCAAGCTGGGCCTGGACCTTGCTGACATCCGTGAGGTAAGAGCCGAAAAGAGCCACGGCGGCGATCACCGCGGTGGCAATGGCCAGGCCCTTGGTGGTGGCCTTCGTGGTGTTGCCCACCGCATCCAGGTCCGCCAGCACCTCTTGGGCGCTCTCCTCCAGCCCGGCCATCTCCGCGATCCCGCCGGCGTTGTCGGTCACCGGGCCGTAGGAATCCATCCCCACCACGTTGCCGGTGAGCATCAGCAGCCCAATTCCGGTAAGGGAGACCCCGTAGAGCACATAGACCGGCGGCAGGCCCCAGTAGATCAGGGTGGAGGCGGCGATGGTGAGGGCGATGACCACAATCGCCCACACCGTGGATTCATAGCCCACGGCCAGGCCGCTAAGGATCGTGGTGGCCGGGCCGGCGCGGGTGGCCTTCTCGATCTCACCCACTGGAGCCCGCTCGGTGCTGGTGAAGTAATCCGTCAGCCGCTCAATGACAATGGAGAGAATCAGCCCCACCGTCGTTGAAGCCACCACCCGCCAGTCCTTCGCGTAGAGCAGGCCGATCGTTCCGAAGCCCAGGAAGGAGAGAACGGCTCCAACGAAGAAGCCCCGGCTGATGGCCCGCAGCGCGTCCCCCCGGCGGCCGGCCACGCCCCCCACCGCGTATGTGCTGAGGATCGAGGCGATCACCCCCACCGCCCGGGCTAGCAGCGGAAAGATGATCCACACCATCGAGTGGTTCGGGTCGACCGCGCGGACGGCCAGGCCGAGGATCATCGCCGAGACCATAGTGACCTCATAGGACTCGAAGATGTCCGCGGCCATCCCGGCGCAATCGCCGACGTTGTCGCCCACCAGATCGGCCACCACCGCCGCATTGCGGGGGTCATCCTCCGGGACGTCCATTTCCACCTTGCCAACCAGGTCCGCCCCCACGTCCGCGGCTTTGGTGTAGATGCCGCCGCCCACCCGCATGAACAGGGCCAGCAGCGTCCCGCCGAATCCAAAGCCGAGGAGGGCATCCGGCGCGGCGATCCCGAAAATCAGAAAGATGATGGAACCGCCCAGCAACCCCAGGCCATTGGTCAGCATCCCGGTGATGGTGCCGGCCCGATAGGCCAGGCGCAGGGCCGCCTCATACCCGCGGGTCCGCGCGGCCTCGGCCACCCGGATGTTCCCCTGGACAGCCATCCGCATCCCCAGCTGCCCGACCGCGAGGGAGAACCCGGCGCCCAGCAGGAAAGCGACCGCGCGGCCCAGTCCCATCACCAGCCGCAAGGTGTTCTCATCCAGCTGGGGGAAGACCTCCCGCGCTTCCGGTGAAGGGGGGACGATGTAAACGCTGAGGAAGAGCAACACGCTCAGGAGGCCCATGAACGGCAGGATGCTCATCAGCTGCCGGCGCAGATAGGCCTCGGCCCCCTCTCGGATGGCCTCCCAGACCTCCTGCATCTTCGGCGTGCCCTTCGGGTGGCGCATGACCTCCGTCCGGAGGATCCAGGCGAAGATCAGGCTCACCACGGCCACCCCAAGCACGGCCAGCACCGCATAGAACTCAAACGGCGTGAGCCCATGCCAGGTCATCCGCGCACCTCCCTAAGGGTTTCGATTAGCGGGGGAATGTGAGGAAAGACGCAAACCCATTCTACAAACTTTAAAAGGAAGGGTCAAGGGGAAGGGGAACCGAAAGGAGGCCACCGTCCAGCGCATCTTCACAGGGGGCCAGGCGCTCCTCCCCACGGACCGGTCCACGCGGGTAGAGCAGCCCCTGGCCCCCCTTATGCGGAGGGAGAAGCAGCCCACGCGCTTTCGGCGGCTTCTTTCTCCCCCAGGTTCACGATGAGCACGTTGGCCCGCACGCGGTGGCGCACGCCCTCGATGGTCGTGCCATGGACCACGTCGGCCAGTCCGGCGTGGCCGTGGCTCCCCATGATGAGCAGGTCCGCAGCCGTCTCGTTCACCAGACGAGCGATTTCCGGCACCGGGTGCCCCATGCCCAGGAGGCATGTGACCTCAAACCCCTGCTCCCGCAGCAACCGGGCATACCCCTGCAGCCGCGCCTCGTCGCGCGCCACCTCGGAATCCGCAGCCTGAGGGCCCACGGCCCGCGCGGCCGGGCTTTCCACCACGTGGATCAGGTAGACGTGCGGCCGGCTTCCCCCGGCCACCCGGACCACCTCGCGCAACAAGCGCTCCTCCCCGCCACCGAAGTCCAGCGCCACCACGATGCGGCGGTATGGGGTCGGCGGCGTCACCTGCGATGGCACCGGTGCTTCGCGGTGGACGGGCGTCCACGATGACACCCCCGCGCGGCCCAGGTAGGGGTCCAGCCATGGGCGCACGGTGATGTATACGAGGAGCGCCGCCAGCGCCGCGGCGGCTGGAAAGACCAAAGCCCGGACCCACCACGCTTCCGGGCCGGCTGCGGCCATCCAGGCGCTGACCTCGTCCACCAGCAGCCTGACGTTCAGTGCCACGATCACGCCGGCCACAGTCCAGGCAACCCCCTGCATCCGCCTTCCGAGGGCAAACTCCCCCATCCGCTCCCGGTCCGAGACCATGTGGATGAGGGGAATCACCGCGAAGGGCAGTTGCAGGGAGAGGATCACCTGGCTGAGGACCAGGAGATCGCTGGTGGCGTGTTCCCCGAAGAGGGAGATGGCGATAAGCGCGGGCGTGATGGCCAGCAGGCGGGTGATGAGCCGGCGCAGCCATGGGCGGATGCGCAGGTTGAGATATCCTTCCATGACCACCTGGCCGGCCAGCGTGCCCGTGATCGTTGAGCTTTGCCCTGAGGCCAGGAGCCCGATGCCGAAGGCCAGCGGTGCCAGCGTCGTGCCCAGGAGCGGTTCCAGCAGGCGATAGGCCTCCTGGATTTCCGCCACTTCGCGCAGCCCGTTTCGGTAGAACACAGCCGCGGCCATGACCAGAATGGCTGAGTTCACGAAGAAGGCCAGGCTCAGCGCCACCGCCGAATCGATCGTGTTCCAGCGGATGGCATCCCGCAGGGACGCCTTATCGCGCTTCACCCGCCGCGTCTGGACCAGCGCCGAGTGCAGATACAGGTTGTGGGGCATGACCGTGGCGCCCAACATTCCGATGGCAATGTAGAGCGCGGTTGTATCGGGAATGGAAGGCACAAAGCCCGAGGCGATGTCCGGCCAATCGGGCCGGGCCAGGAAGATCTCCACCAGCAGTGCCAAACCGATGGTCCCTACCAGCGATGCGACAACTGCCTCCAGCTTACGGATTCCATAGTGGGACAAGAACAAGAGGAGCAGCGTGTCGAAGGCCGTGATGAGAACCCCATACAGGAGGGGGATGCCGAACAGGAGCTGCAGGGCAATGGCTGACCCCAGCACTTCGGCCAGGTCCGTCGCAGTGATGGCGATCTCCGCCAGGATATACAGCGGGATGTTCACCAGGGGTGGATACTCCTCCCGGCAGGCCTGGGCCAGGTCCCGCCGGCTGACAATGCCTAAGCGGGCGGCCAGGCTCTGGAGAAGCACCGCCATCAGGTTGGACATGAGCAAGACCCAGATGAGGGCGTAGTTGTAGCGGCTCCCTGCGGCCAGGTCAGTGGCCCAGTTCCCCGGGTCCATGTACCCCACGGCCACCATGATCGCCGGGCCGGCCACGGCAAACCAGCGGCGCCACCAGCGGACATCCTGGAGGAGATCCACGCTTTCGTGCACCTCTTCCAGGGACACATGGGCCTTGCGCATGATCGCCTCCCGGTTTCCCGGCCTCGCCTGGACCGGTCATATCAGCGTATATTCGGAAGATCACCCGCTCAAAGCAGAGTTGTGTTTCTCCCCCATAAATTTAGTCGGACCTAAAAATGATGTCAAATCGCTGACGGGTTCTCCTTACCCTCTCAGCGATCGGGGCGCTGGCCGTGCTTCTCTTTGAGCACCAGGGGGACGCAAGCCGGATGGCTCTCGCGATTTCTCCTTCGAGGTCAGATCCCTGGTTGCGTTAAAATGAGGCTGTGTAGATCACGCATCGATTCGAAGCCTGAGGGGAGGGAAGGAGATGTCGAGTGTGCACGGGGGGCGGCTGGTGGCCAAGGCCCTGAAGGCCGCAGGGGTGGAGGTGGTTTTCACTCTGTGCGGCGGCCATATTCTGCCCATCTACGACGGATGCCTCGACGAGGGGATCCGCATCATCGACGTCCGCCACGAGCAGGCCGCCGTCCACGCCGCCGATGCATGGGCCCGCCTGACCGGCCGGCCGGGGGTCGCCGTGGTGACCGCGGGCCCCGGAGTCACCGACAGCGTCACCGGGGTGGCCAACGCCTTCCGGGCCAACAGCCCGGTGCTGGTCATCGGCGGCCAGGGGCCCTTCGCCCAGCTCGGCCGGGGCTCCCTGCAGGAGATGGATCACCTGGCGGTGATGCGGCCGATCACCAAGTGGGCGGGGGCTGTCTATGAGACCGAACGGATCCCGGAGTTCATGGAGATCGCCCTTCGCCATGCGGTAAGCGGCCGCCCCGGCCCCGTCTTCCTGGAGATCCCCCTGGATGTCCTCTTCCGGTTCGCGGATGAGCGCCACGTGGCCTTTCCCCGCTTCGAGCGGAACGTGCCGCGGCCCGGCCCAACGAAGCCGGCGCTGGAGCACGCGGCGGCGATGCTCTCCGAAGCGGAACGCCCCGTGGTGATGGCGGGGAGCGGGATCCGCTGGTGCAACGCCTATGGTGCCCTCGCCCGATTCGTGGAGACGCTGGATCTTCCCTTGTTTACGAATGGAATGGCCCGAGGAACTCTCCCCCCGGATTCGCCGCAGTTTTTCCAGCATGCCCGGCGCAAGGCTTTCGCTCAGACGGACCTCCTCATCCTGGTCGGTGGAGAATTCGACTTCCGGCTGAAATTCGGGCAGGAGATCGCTTCAACGGCGCGGATCATCCACGTGGATCTGGAGCCCACGGTGATCGGGCACAACCGGCCGGTGGATCTGGGGCTGGTGGGGGATATCGGGATCATCCTGGAGGAGTGGCGGCAGGCCATGCAGGCCCGCCATCCGGGCCGGCGGTGGACGGCGTGGCGGGAGGCGCTGCGGGCGATCGAGGAGACCGAGGCGGCCTTCTGGGCCCAGGGGAAGGACGCCGCGGATATCCCCATCCATCCGCTGCGATTATGCCATGAGCTGGCCCGCTTCATCGATGACCGAACCATCGTCATCGGCGATGGGGGAGATATCGTGGCGGCCGCTTCCCGTATCCTCCCGGTTTACCGGCCGGAGAACTGGATGGATCCCGGGCCTTTCGGATGTCTGGGGATCGGGGTGCCCTTCGCGATCGCGGCTCAGCTGGCTTATCCGGATCGGCGGGTGCTGGTGCTCTTCGGCGATGGGGCCTTCGGGTTCAATGGTTTTGAATTCGACACAGCCGTGCGCTTTCGACTTCCTATTATGAGCGTGGTGGCCAACGATGCGGCGTGGAGCCAGATCCGCCGACCCCAGATTGAAATGGTAGGGGAAGCTCGCGCGGTGGCGACCGCCCTGGCTCCCACCCGCTATGATCGGATCGTGGAGGCCTTCGGAGGTTACGGCGAGCTGGTGGAACGCCCGGAGGACATCCAGCCCGCTCTAACACGGATGGCCGCAGCGGGGCGACCGGCCTGCCTGAACGTCCGCACCCAGCCGCTGCCGCCCGGCATCCTGTCGGCGCGGTATTTTTAGTCTAAGGGGAGCTATCTGCCTCACCTTCCCCTCTTTCTCATCGTGGAGAGAGCGCGATGCGGGTGCTTCTCACCGGTGGAACGGGGATGCTGGGGCGAGCCCTTCGGGAAATCTGGAGCTCGCAACATGAAGTGCTCGCGCCATCCCATGCGGAGCTGGATCTCGCCCGGCCGCCCCAGATTTTCGAAGCGGTCCGTCAGCTTCATCCGCAGGTCATCCTCCACGCCGCCGCGATTGCGGATGTGGACCGTTGCGAGTCGGATCCGGATCTCGCGTTCCGGGTGAACACGGTGGGCACCGCCTGTCTGGCCGCAGCCGCTCATGAAATCGGGGCCACCCTCATCTTCATCAGCACGGACTATGTGTTCGACGGCACGAAGGGAACTCCTTACACCGAGTTCGACGCTCCCAACCCGATCAATATCTACGGGCGGAGCAAATGGATGGCCGAGGAGGCCGTGCGAACCCTCTGCCCACGGCATTTCATCGTGCGGACGGCGTGGCTCTTCGCCCCATGGGGCCGTCATTTCGTGACCCAAACCGTGGAACGCATCCAGCGCGGGGAACCCGTGGGGGGGATCGCTCAGACCAGCTCCCCCACTTCGGTGCTGGATCTCGCCCGGGGTCTTCTACGCCTTCTGGAATATCCCGCCTATGGGGTCTATCACATGGTAAATCACGGCGCGGCCTCTCGATACGAGATGGCCCGGGTGATCCTGTCGATGCTGGGGCGGAACCCAGAGGAGGCCATCCGGCTGTCCGCGGTGTCCGGCCGGCGCGCCCCACGGCCGGACCGGACACCGCTGCGGAACTACGTGCTGGAGCTGCAGGGCCGCGATCCCATGCGGCCATGGACGGAGGCCCTGGCGGAATGCCTGGAACGGATGGGGCTGTCTATCGTCCCTTAGGATTCGGGGTTTACGCGCCTTCGCCAGCCTCCTCCAGCTCCAGCTCCTCGAGGGAAACCATCGCCTCGCACTTCAGACAGTGGGCGTTCTCCCGATCGTCCTGCACCAGGACGCCGCCGCAGTGCGGGCAGCGCACGGTCAATGGCCGCTTCCAGGTGGTGAAGTTGCACGCGGGCCAGTTGCTGCATCCATAGAAGGTGCGGCCCCGCCGGGTCTTCTTTTCCAGAAGCTCTCCGCCACACTGCGGGCATGGGATGCCCAGCTTGTGGTAGAAGGGCCGGGTGTAACGGCACTCCGGGAAGCGCGTGCAGCCCACGAACTTCCCGAAGCGGCCGTAGCGGATCTGCAGCGGCGCGCCGCACTCGGGGCACTGTTCGTCCAGAAGCTCGTGATCCAGGGAGATCTTCTGGATCCCGGCCAGAGCAGCCTGGAGCCGCTGCTCGAAGGGTCCATAGAACGCTCGCAGCACCTCCACCCAGTCCACTTCACCGGCGGCGATGCGATCCAGATCCTCCTCCATCCGGGCCGTGAAGTTCACATCCATGATGTCCGGGAAATGCTGGACCAGGAGGTCGGTCACCGTGATCCCCAGCGGGGTGGGCACCAGACGTTTATCCACCCGTTCCACATACCCTCGCTGGAAGAGGGTGGAGATGATCGGGGCATATGTGCTGGGCCGGCCGATGCCGTATTCCTCCAGCGCTTTGATCAGCGAGGCTTCGGTGTAGCGCGGCGGCGGCTGGGTGAAATGCTGTTCGGGCAGCACCTGCCAGAGCCGCAACCGCTCGTTGGGCTCCAGCGGCGGCAGAAGCCCGCCGCCCTCCTCTTCCTCCTCAGGCCGGACATCTTCCTCACGGGCCTCCTCGTAAACCACCAGGAAGCCCGGGAAGCGGATCGCGGAACCGGTGGCCCGGAAGAGATAGCGGGGGCTCTCCAGGGCTTCCGCGGGGATCTCCCCGTTAGCGATCAGTGAGCGGGGCACCGCCACGATCTCCACCGTCATGGTGTCCAGGATGGCGGGAGCCATCTGGCTGGCCACGAACCGCTTCCAGATCAGCTCGTAAAGGCGATACTGATCGCGATCCAGATAGGGTTTCACGGATTCCGGCGTCCGGAACACCGAAGTAGGACGGATGGCCTCATGGGCCTCCTGGGCGATCCGGGCTCGGGTCTTGTAGACCGGAGGCTCGGGAGGGAGCAGCTGCTCCCCATAGGTCTGGGCGATGAAACGGCGGGCCTCCTCCTGAGCGAGAGGGGAGATGTTCGTGGAGTCCGTGCGCATATAGGTGATGAGGCCGACGGAACCCTCCTCGCCCAGCGGCAGGCCCTCGTAAAGCTGCTGGGCGACGGCCATCGTGCGCCGGGCCGTGAAGCCCAGGCGTCGGGAGGCCTCCTGCTGCATCGTGCTGGTGGTGAACGGGGCAGCCGGCCGCCGCCGGCGCTCGCCCTTCTTGACGCTGACCACCCCATAGAGAGCATCCCTCAGCTCCTCCACCAGCGGGCGCACCTGCTCCTCGTTATGGAGCTCAGGCTCGGCCCCCCGATAGCGAACCAGACGGGCGCGGAAGGTCCGATCCTCATCGAGTTTGGAGAGCTCCACGGCGATGGTCCAGTATTCCTCCGGGACGAAGGCCTGGATCTCCCGCTCCCGCTCGACGATGAGCCGCAGGGCCACCGACTGCACCCGGCCGGCGGAAAGGCGCCCGCGCACTTTCTCCCAGAGCAGCGGGCTCAGCTTGTAGCCCACCAGGCGATCCAGGATGCGCCGGGCCTGCTGGGCGTTCACCAGTTGCATATCGATGCCCCGGGGATGGGCGAAGGCCTCTTTGATCGCCGGCTCCGTGATCTCGTGGAAGACCACCCGGCGCAGCTTCGAGGCCGGGATGTTCGCCACCTCGGTCAGATGCCAAGCGATGGCTTCCCCCTCGCGATCCGGGTCGGTGGCCAGATAGACTTCCGCCGCCTCCTTCACGGCCTCCCGCAGCTCCCGGACCACCGCCTGCTTCTCTTTCGGCACCCGATAAGTGGGCTTGAAGTCGTTCTCGATGTCCACCGCCAGCTGGGATTTCAGCAGGTCCCGCACGTGTCCGATGGACGCCTTCACCACGAAACCCCGGCCCAGGATGCGGCCTACCGTGCGGGCCTTGGCAGGGGATTCCACAATGACCAGCCGTGTGCCTTTCTCCGACATTTTCTTCCCTCCAGACCTCATCCCTGCAGGTAAAGGGAATAGGGGCCGTTTATCCGGACGGAACGCTACAGATATTCCTGCCGTCCCTCCCGCTTCAGGGTTTCCACCAGCAGACGGACATCCTGGGCGCGCTCACGATGGCAGACCAGGAGGACATCTTCAGTGTCCACGATGATGAGATCCTGGATCCCCACGGTGGCCACCAGCCGGCCATTCCCGAAGATCAACGAACCGGAGGTGTCCAGACCCAGGTGTTCTGTCCCCAGGACCACGTTGCTCTGGTCATCTGCGGCCAGGATATCCAGCAGCGCCGCCCAGCTGCCGATATCGTTCCATCCGAACTCCGCCGGGATCACGGCAACCTCTTGCGCCTTCTCCATCACCCCGTAGTCAATGCTGGTGTTCGGCATCTCCGGCCATATCCGGCGCAGGGCCGCCGCCTCCTCGGGGGTCCCGAGGGCCGCCTCCAGCGCCTTGAGCCCGGCGGCGAGCTCCGGCATGTTTCGTTCGATCTCCTCCAGGATGCGATCCGCCCGCCAGATGAACATACCGCTGTTCCAGGAATGGCGACCGTCGGCCACAAAGCGCTCGGCGGTCGCCAGGTCCGGCTTCTCCCGGAAGGCCAGGACGCGGTAGGCCATGAAGCCGCCGAAGCGGCCCAGGGGCTCCCCGCGCTCGATATAGCCGAAGCCCGTGGCGGGGTAAGTGGGGCGGATGCCCAGGGTGACCAGGAACCCTCTCTCCGCCACCTGGAAGGCAGCGCGGAGCACGGCCCGGAAGCGGGCTTCATCCCGGATGTAATGATCGGCGGGCAGGACGGCCATGAGGGCATGCGGCGCTCGCCGGCGAAGGTGCAGGGCAGCGAGGCCGATGGCGGGCGCCGTGTTGCGCCCCACCGGCTCCACCAGGAAGTTCTCCTGGGGGATCTCCGGAGCCTGGTGGATCAACTCCTCCGCGTGCTCCTGGCCGGTGACGACCAGGATCTGCTCCGGTCGGAACATCGGAAGCAGGCGATCCACCGTCAGCTGAAACATGGTCCGCTCCCCCAGCAGCCGGAGCATCTGCTTGGGGCGGCTCTGCCGGCTCAGCGGCCACAGGCGCGTGCCGCTTCCCCCCGCCAGTATCACGGCAAAAGGCTCCCCGCTCATCTCCGCGCCTCCCAAGCCCCCAGGATCCCGCTTTCCACGGCGACGGTTCTGGCGGAAAATAACGATACGCAGAACCGGACGGTTTCGCAACTTCCAACAGACCGGGTGGCCCATTGGCCGATCCGTCTCTGATGCTCGGGGAGGTCGCGGATGAACATCCTGGTGCTGCACGGCCCGAACCTGAATCTGCTGGGAACCCGGGAGCCCCATATTTACGGGGCGATGACCCTGGAGGAGATCAACGCCCGGCTGGAAGAGTGGGCAGCGGCTCACGGGGTCAACTTGCGCATCATCCAGTCCAACCATGAGGGCGCTCTGATCGACGCCCTCCATGAAGCCCGGGGGTGGGCGGATGGGATCCTCATCAATCCCGGCGCCCTGCACATCTACGGCTATGCCCTGCGCGACGCCATCGCCGCGGTGAACCTGCCAGCGGTGGAGGTCCATCTCTCCAACACGCAGGCCCGGGAGGAATGGCGGCGGGTCTCGGTGATCGCTCCGGTTTGCCGCGGGGTGGTGCTGGGCTTCGGATGGCGGAGCTACATCCTGGGGCTCGAGGGACTGTATGCGCTGCTCCAGGAGGCCAAGGGTCGTTAATCGGGGAAATCGGCCCCCGGGGGAATGCCTCATGGGTCCGACCTGTCCTTCGATATAATGAGAACCGATCTCCCGAAAGGAGATCCCAGCGGCGGATCTCTTACCATCCGAAAAGCTGAGGAAGCGATGGCCGAAACGCTATTTGCGGGACGATATCGCATTCTGAGCACGCTGGAGCGCAGCGGGTCTGCCGTGGTTTATCGGGCGTTCGACACGGTCCTCCCGCGCACGGTGGCCATTAAGGTCCTCCGCAGCGATCGCCTGCAGGATCCGGCGCTGCGCCAGCGGCTGGAGGCCGAGGCTCGTCTGCTGGCCAGCCTATCCCACCCGAACCTGGTGACCGTATATGATTTCGGCTGGGAGAACGGCCAGCCTTACTGGGTGATGGAGTATGTGGACGGCTGGGATCTCAAAACCCTGATCCGCCACAGCGCTCCCCTCCCGGTGGAGCGAGCGCTGGAACTCTTTCTCCAGATCTGCGCCGGGGTGGGTTACGCTCACCGGAACAATATCGTGCACGGCAATCTCAAGCCCCAGAACGTCCTGGTATCCCGGTCCGGCGAGGTCAAGGTGGTGGACTTCGGCATCGCGGCCCTCCGGTGGTCCCGGGATCCCGATCGAACGACCTGGGCTACCCCGCAGTATCTCTCTCCGGAGCAGGCCGCCGGCCAGCCGCCCACCCCGGCCTCCGACGTCTACAGTCTGGGCCTCATTCTTTATGAAATGCTCACAGGGCGTCTTCCTTTCGAGGCTTCCACTCCCGCTGAATGGCTTCAAGCCCATCGGACGCAGGTCCCTCCTTCTCCGAAAACTTTCCAGCCGACGCTGCCGGACGATCTCATTGCGATCCTCCTCACCTGTCTGGAAAAGGAGCCCGCCCGGCGCTACCGGAACGCGGATCAGCTGGCCCGGGTGCTGCTTCAGCATCATCCGATGCCATCCCCGATGGGCCTCCCGGAGCAGCCGGCTGAGCGGACCATCCCGGACGTTTCCCCGCCGGCTCCGGCCCATCCCTCGTCAACAGCCCCTGCTTTCCCAGAGGAACGGGACTGGATAGTCTGGCTCCTGGGGGCGCTGGCGGCGCTGGCTGTCCTGGGCTTGATCCCCCTCTGGTTGCTGGTCTACCGGGCGTGGCTGGGCGGCTCAGCGGGCCTTCCGACCCCCACTCCGCCGCCGACCATCGCGCCGACCATCCAGGTTCCCGATCTCCGGGGATTGCCCATCGTCGATGCGCAGGCGCGGGCGATGGGGCTCGGATTGGGGCTTTCGGTTATCCGCGAGGTGGAAAATCCTCAGCAGCCTGCAGGCGTGGTGATCGCCCAGGAGCCTCCTCCAGGGGCGACGCTGCACCCGGGCGAAACCATCCAGGTCACGGTCAACCGTGGTGCACCGGTCTTCCCGGTCGTCAACGTCCTGGGATATACCCTGGACGAGAACATCCTGAACGGCCTGCGCTCATATGGATGGGATGTGCGGGTGGAACGGGTGTGGAGCCCAGAACCTCCCGGGCGGATCCTGGCTCAGATCCCTCCGCCCGGGGCCCTTCTGGGCGTGGGCCAGCCTCTCACGTTGACGGTGAGCGCGGGGACACGGGTCGAGATCGGGGCGAACTTCGCCAACTGGGTGGTGCTGGATGCCGTGGACCTGCCCCAGCGGGATTTCCGGCCTGGGGAAACCGTTGTCGCCACCCTGGAGTGGCGCTCCCTGCAACGGGTGGATCAGCCGCTGGTGATCTTCGTCCATCTGATCGGCCCGAACGGCCAGCTGATCGCCCAGCGGGATGCCCAACCGAACCCCCCTATCCCAGCCTGGCAGCCGGGGCAGATCGTGCGGGATCCGCTGGCCCTGCCCATCCCGGGTGGGGCTCCGCCTGGGATCTATCAGCTCCGAACCGGTCTCTACCCGGAGGGCAATCCGGCCGCCCGGGTGGTCGTCTTGACCCCCGGGTATTCCAGCGCGGTCAACAACAGCGTGCTGATCAGCGAGCTGACCGTGCGGCCATGAGGGAGGCAGAGGTAACGCCGCCGACCTCGGGATCGCGGCTCTATCGAGCGGTCACTCCGCTCAGGGCGGGAGAAGTTTCCCGCAGGCCTCCGCTGGACGGCCGCGGAGGGCTGTTGAGCCGTTCGAACCATTCGGGAGCGAGGGACACGGAGGATCATTCCCCTGTCCCCACCTTGAAGATGGCCTGCCAGGGCTGATAACGGGTGAACACTCGATCCTCATACAGGATCCGCCCATCCTTCTCGACTTTCCGCTTGACCAGCACATCGGCCCCATCGACCGCCCAATCCACCTGGACGATCTTCCCTTTCGGCAAAGTGGGATCTTCCTCGTAGATAGGAGGGCCATGGGGGACGATGTTGGAAACGAAGGGGCCTTCCACCGTCACCTTTCGCCCATCGTTCGCGCCGTAGATCTTGAAGGTTAACGTCCCCGCTTCCGGATCGACTTCCGCCACAATCAGGATCGGCGTCTGGCGATCGTTCCGGAACTTGAAATCCGCATAAGGGGAGAAGATAGCGGCGTCGAGCCCGGGCCCAAAGGTTCGCTCATACCATCCTACCCGATAGGCATGAGGCCAGCGCTCCTCGATGGGGAAGCCTCCGAAGAAGGCGGCCCGGAACAAGGTGGTGGAGACCTGGCAAAGCCCCCCGCCCACCCCTCGAACGGTCCGCCCATTGAAGATGATCAGCGCCTCTTCGAACCCGGTGTCCACGCTGACATCCCCCAGGTGGGCATTGAAGGAGAACACCTCGCCGGGTGGAACCACCACGCCGTGCATCCGGGAGGCCCCGAGGGTGATGTTCCGCACCCGCGGGGGAGGGGAGCCTTTGAAGCTGGTGGTCGCCGCAGCGAGGCGCTCTGTGATCCCGATCGCCTCCGCGGTCACCGTTTCCGGATAGCGCGGGGGGACCAGCGTCAGGGCGATCGGGACCTCCCGGGTCGGCCCAGAAAGGCTTTCCCGGATGCGGGCCACGGTGGTTGTGATCTCCACCCGATAGCCCCATCGGGAAGGCGCGATGGGAACCAGTCGCCGTTGCGCTTCATCGAAGACGAACCGGGCATCCACTGGGTCTGCGCGGAGCGTCTGAGTGATCGGGGTCAGCCATTCCAGCAGGCGGGCTTCCTCCAGCCGGGCCTCCAGATGCGGCGCCGGGGCATCCACCCGGACCACGGTGATCATCCGGGCCAGATCCGCGGGGGAGAGCTCCCAGGGGCCGGCTTCTGGAAGGGGAAGGGGAACTGTAAGGGTTTCGGTGGGCACGAGGAGGCGAATCGGCGCCTGGAGCCACTGGCTCAACTGTGTCCGCGCTGGCTCCACCCCGGTCACCGCAGGGGACACAGTCTCCACCGGCAGGTCGATGATCTGAGGCTGCAGGGTGGACAACGCCTCCAGGAGGCGTGCCTGAAGCGCCGCCTGGTTCAGGCGGGCTCCGGCCTCTGCCGGGTGAACGATCACCCGATCCCCCCGGATCTCCAGGAAGGCATCCCGGGGAGGGCGATCTAGGATCTCCGCGATCGCGGCGAGTCGTTCCTCCAGGAGCGCGGCGTCGACTTCCACCCGCGGGGACACCGTCCGGCCGAACCACCAGATCCAGAACCGATCGAGTCCGTTGGCAAGGCCTCTCCCGCGGCCGGCCCGCATGGCTTCCTGGAGAGTCCCCGGGATGTCCACGTGAGCCCCCAGGTCGGCCATGGAAAGCGCCTGCTCAAATCCCGGCCCCCGGAGGGTGAAAAGGGGGCGCCGGGGATCGGGCAGCGTGGCCTCCCACCGGGCCCGGGCTTCCGCTTCGGTCAACCCCCCCACGTCCACGCCGCCGATGAAAACCCCTGGCCAGATCCGGTCGGCATAGATCCACTCCAGGGCACCAGCCGTCAGAAGTCCAAGCCCGGCCATGAAGAGCAGGAGGGCCGGGATATAAGAGAGCGTCCATCGGGTGGAGCGGATCGAGGTCGCTTCGCCAGCCATTCATTTCCCTCCCAGACGGCGGGCAGCCCAGGTCAGGGCCACGATGCTCTTCGCATCCCGCAGGCGGCCTTCCTCGATCGCCTCCCAGATCTCCGACCAGGACATGGAGGTCACGCTGAGCGCCTCATCGGACTCCGGCCGTGCGGGGCCAGGCATCAGATCGCAGGCCATGAAGAGGATGATCTCCTCGGTACTGTAACCGGGGGTGGGCCAGATCGTTCCCAGCCGTTCCCAGCGGGCAGCCTGATAGCCGGTTTCCTCCTCCAGCTCCCGACGGGCACATGCCAGGGGATCCTCTCCAGGCTCCAGAGTACCCGCTGGGATCTCCAGAGAAACCTGACCAACCGCGTAGCGGAACTGACGCACGAACACCACCTGTCCATCAGTCAAGACGGGGACGATGGCCACGGCCCCGCGGTGCTCCACGATCTCCCGCAGCGCCGTCCCCCCTGAGGGCAGGCGAACCGTATCCACCCGCAGGTTCAGGATGCGGCCCTCATAGACCCGCCGGCTTTCCAGCGGAATCTCCGCCATGACAGGATCCAGCATAAAGACCTCCACCGGGATCACCGATACGGTTTCCGGCCTGATGGCGGACCGGGCGCTGGGGGCGGTGGCCCCTTCCTGCCAGGTTTCCCCTCGAGGCGCACATGGCCTGCGGGATGAGATTTTCATGGGCAGTCGAGGCCACCTTCCGGGCATGGAATCACGGGCTCGGGATGATCAGACGCTGCCCTGGATAGATCGCGTTCGGGTTCGTGATCCCGTTGCGAGCTGCGATCACTGTCCAGAGCATGTTAAACTTCAAACCGATGCGGAACAGGTTGTCCCCGGGTTGCACGATGTAGACTCGCTCGCCGCCGGCAGGAGTGGGAGCAGGTGCCCCCGCCGTGGGAATCACCAGCCGCTGGCCAGGCACGATGAAATCCGGATTGATGAGATCATTGGCCCGGACGATGGCCTCCACAGTGGTCCCATAGCGAAGGGCAATACGGAAGAGAGTCTCCCCGGGCTGGACCACGTGGGTGATCCCCGATGGAGGGGCGGAGGTTGGCGCCGGGACGACAGCGGGCATCGTCGGCGTCGGGAGCGGGGAGAGGAACGGCGTCGGCGTAGGAGCGCCCTGCGGAAACACCGGAAGCGGCGTCCAGGTGGGAGTGGGCAGCAAGGTTGGCGTCGGCTGGCCCAGGAGCAATCCCTGGGGTGTGGCCGTGGGCGCAGGACCGGAACGGGAGCGCATGGGGCGACACCCGGTCAGGAGGATCAGGAAGATCAGGCCCAGCCAGGGCAGCGCGTGGATCCATCGATTACGAACCATGGGCACCTCCTGCGAGCATCCATCGCTCAGAGGACGGTTTTCCATCCTTCCGAACAGGTAATCAAAGACTAACACAAGGGAAGCCAGAGAGCAAGAGATCTGGCTTTTGTCGATCCTCAAAGATCTCCCAGCTGTGGGAGCTTTCCCCTCGATCATCCGACGGCTTCGGCCGGAGCTTTTGCGGGAGCCGCATCATCTCCCCGCGTTCCAGAAAATCCTCACCGTTCCTCAGAGGGACCATCCGAATCGCAAAGGAAAGAGAGAATTCCCTTCCTGAATGTTCAGAGCCATGCATGCACAGCCCCGGATTCAGGGCTTACGCGCCATCCGGCTTAGAATGGAAAGGGGCGAGACGCTAGAGCGTATATCCAGAGTCCGTGCGCTTACGCCCTCCCATCCATCGGGTTGCGGGATTCTATCTCGGCAGGAGGTAGCGATGATCGCCGGCGTGGAGCTCAAGGAACTGATCACCCATGTGGATGAGCGGGGGTTCTTTCGGGAGATCCTGCGAGTCACCGACCCTATCTTCACCGAGGGGTTCGCGCAATGGAGCCACTCGTTGATGTATCCCGGTGTGATCAAGGCATGGCACATCCACTGGAAGCAGACCGACTGGTGGTATGTGGCGATCGGGACGCTGAAGGTGGCCCTGCATGATCTCCGGCCGGATTCGCCAACGTATCGGCAGACGATGGAGCTCTACCTGGGCGATCATGCGCCACCACGGGTATTGAAGATCCCGCCCGGCGTGGCCCATGGGTGCAAGGTGATCAGCCCCACGCCGGTGCACCTCTTTTACATCACCTCCAGGACCTATGATCCCGACGACGAAGGGCGCATTCCCCATAATGATCCGACGATCGGCTATGACTGGCTGGCGCCGCCGCCGATCCGATAACGTCTTCCTAAGGGTTGGAGGAGAAGCCCCTCCTGCCGGGAGTTCCCTGCCGTGACCGGCGGAAGCTGCTTCAGCGATGATATCCACAGCGACGGAAAGGTGAACACGGGAAGGGATGGGGCCCTGGAAAACCGATTCCCCATTCATCTCATCCGATTCGTTCCATATGCCACAACGGAACCTGGTGATCACCGGTTTTGTGGGGACTGGGAAAACAACGATCGGTCGGCAGCTCGCGGCCCGACTGGGATGGCCGTTCCTGGACTTCGATGAGGAGATCGTCCGACGGACCGGGCGATCGATCCCGGAGATCTTTGAGCGCGATGGCGAGGAGGCGTTCCGTGCGATGGAGGCGGCCCTCTGCCAGGAATGGTCCCATCCCCGGGGATGGGTGCTGGCTACCGGCGGGGGCACATGCATAAGCCCGACCAATCGGGCCGCCTTGGAGGCAGGAGGCTATTTGTTCTTTCTGTATGCCGATCTGGAGGAAATCGCCCGCCGGCTGACAGGAGCGGTTGATCGACCGCTCCTTCGCCTTCGCCCTGGGGAAACCCTCGTGGAACGCCTGAGGAGCCTCTGGAAGGCCCGGGAAGACGCTTACCGGGAGATTCCCCACTGGGTAGATACGACGGGGCGCTCCCCCGATGCGGTGGTCGAGGAGATCCTCCAACGCTACAGGTCACTCGAGAGGGAAGGGAAATGATTCGCGTCGAGAATCTGACCAAACATTATGATGGGATCCTGGCCCTGGACGGGCTGACCCTGGAGGTCCATGCCGGAGAATTGCTCGTCCTCCTGGGTCCTAACGGCGCCGGCAAAACCACCACCCTTCGCCTCCTCATGGGATTGATTTCTCCAACATCTGGGGGGATCTGGATCGCCGGGGAGCCCATGACCCCAGAATCTCACGGGCTGCGCCGTCGGATTGGGTATCTACCGGAAAACCCGGGCTTCTGGGAGCGCCTCCCGGTGTGGAAGAACCTGGAGATCTATGCGCGCCTGTATGAGGTCCCCGCCCCTCGCTCCCGGGTCATGGAGCTTCTGGAACAGTTCGATCTGGCGGATCGGGCCCGGGATCCGGTGGCTACCCTTTCTAAAGGGATGCGTCAGCGCCTGGCCCTGGCTCGGGCTCTGATTCACGATCCGCCGATCCTCCTGCTGGATGAGCCCACTGCGGGCCTGGATCCGGAAGCCGCCCTGGGGGTCCGGGAGCTATTGCGTTCATGGAAAGGCCAGGGGCGAACGATCCTCCTGTGCACCCATGACCTGGAGGAAGCCGAGCGCCTGGGGGATCGGGTGGCGATCCTGCGCACCCGTTTGCTGGCCCTGGACACCCCCGATCGGCTGCGGGCCCAGCGGTTTGGGGAGATGGTCGCGATCGAGATCGATGGGGACCCCACGCCTTATCTGGCTCGGGTCCAGGAGCAACCCGGAGTGATCCAGGCGGTCCTCCAGAACGGCCGCTTGGAGATCCAGGTCAGGGACCTGCGGAAAGTGACCCCGGAGTTGGTCCGCCGCCTGGTGGAGGCGGGGGCGCCGATCCTAAGCGTGACGCCTGTAAAAGCCTCGCTGGAGGAGCTCTATTTGCGGATCATCCGGGAGAGCAGCGGGTCTGCGGAATCCTAAAGGCGAGGCCGGCTTCGAAAACCCAATGCCCCACCACTCCCCTTAAGGCCAGATCCGGAAAGATGAGAAGGCCTCCGCCTGGCGAAGGCCATCTGAGGCCATCCCATGGACTTCCACCAGCGTTCCGGATGGAAAGGCGCCCACTGGGAAATGCACAACCGCCTTGCCGGTTTCATCCGTCTCCAGAAGCCATGGGCCCTGGCCGGTGATCTGAATGCGGACCCGGGCCCGGAAGACGGGCTGGCCATTTTCCTCGGCCACGAATACCGTGATCGTCTGCCAATCGCCAGACGCCAGGACCGGGCGGTGCACGGCGATATAGATCCGGAGAGGAGATGGCGTCTGGAAGATGCGAGCAGGAACCCGCGGGTTGAATCCCCGGATGTGTGCATAGGATTCCCCCAGATTCATCGGCCGCACGGCCTGCTCCACTGGATCCCATTCCACTTTCATCCGCTGGAAGATCTGAACCATCCGCCCGTTTTCAACCGACGGCTCCGAGATCGGATTGCCCATGATCGGTGCGCCACCATGTCGTAACCAGAAGGCGAGGAACATCCCGCTCACCGTGTGCCCGGTCTCCGGGACATACCGCCGGAATGGCCGGCCCAGCGGGATCCGCTGCGGGGGGATCGGTGGGGTGCCCAGACCCAAGGCTTCGGCGATGGGAAGCAACCGCACCGCCTGATCCGGAGGCGCCAGGGGGTCCCGGCGCAAGCATGCATACTGGAAGCACTGGATCTCATAAGGGGGCTCCGGGATGGCGGGGGTGATCGGGTAACCGAAGAAGTTCACCCCGCCATGGGCCTCAAAGAACCCCAGAAAGGGCTCCCGGACCGTATAGCCGGTCTCTGGGAAAAACCGCTCCCCCGTTCCCTGGGCCAATCGTCCCCCGGGAACTCCCAGCGCCAGGAGCATTGCCCCGAGTATGGCATATGCCGGGAATCGAGAGGATCGGTTCACTTCTACTCCATAGGAACCTGAGGGATCACCCGGCCGCGCAGGCGCTCCATAATGTCATCCAGGTCGCGACCGGTCACGGTGATCCCGTGATTGCGCAGCCCGATCACCGCCCGCGCGGGATCCGGGGAGCGGCGCACCAGCTCCGCCACCTCCGCCGCCAGCTCCCACGTCCCGCAGGGATAGTTGACCGTCGTCACCGGGATGCCCTCCATCCAGGCGTGCACATGGATGATGGCCCCCACCTGGGGATGCTCCCGGTAGATCATCCAGTGCTCGATCGCATCCACGGAGACGCGGCGGGGCTCGATGTGCGGGGGGACGCTCAGGAGGATCACATTGCGCTCCGCATCGTAGCCTTTCACCAGAAGGATGTCCCGGCCGATCACCTGCAGGTTCCCTTTATCCACCCCGCTGGCGCTCATCCAGAAGCGCTCGGCATCCTCCCGCACGCTGAGATTGCCGTAGCTCAGGCCGCCCAGCCCATACAGCCTTTTCACATGCTGGAAATCCCGGGGTGGGAGGATTTCCTCCAGCGGGAAGGGCGCGGGCAGCAGATTGAGGGAGGCCAGGAAGCGGCCTGCCTCCTTTAATTTCTCGGTCCGCTCGTTTCCGTTCCAAAGCTCCGGCGGCAGATCGGGGTGGAACTCATTGTTGATCACCAGGCGGGCCTGGGCCAGAGGGGCCAGGCGCCGGTAGATCCGCTCGAAAAAGTCCCCTTCATCTTCCCTACAGGCCTCTACATAATGGCCGAGCTCGAGGGTGACGAAGTGCGCCTCCCAGCGGATCCCATTGAATGAGGAGACGTGAGTTCCCGGGATCAGCACGATGAGAAGATTAGAGAGGGAGCGGACTAAGATAGGATAACAAGTCTTCAGGAAATCGGCGGGCGGCTCTGGGAGCTCCACAATCGATGTGACAAACGTCCCCTGCGATTTCCGTCGGAAGGGGCGGGGTCGGGATGGATGGGTGAAGTTGAGAACCAGGCGGATATCCGGCGTGGGTTCCTCTTGGAAAGTATGCCCATGCGCCCGCAGGGTTCGCCACAGTCCATCCCGGAACCATCGAAGCCCTGGGCTGTCCGCTTGTCCGGTGATGACAAAATCCATTGTTCCCTCCTTTACGATCGCCCTTTGAGCTTTGCCGGGATCGTATTCCGGCTTTGGAAAGCATCCGGCTCCATGGAGAGCCCCATGCGTCGTTTTATCTCCTCCTTGTGGCCTCCGGGCCGCGGCGAGGATGGCGAGCAAATGAAGAGAGAAAGCGCGAGAATCCGTCGTTAATACGCCCTTGCGAAGACCGCCATTTCCGCGGCGGGCTCGCCGCACACAATGCATCGACCGCGCCCGTCGGGTTGCTCGAGGGGGATGCAGCGGTTGGTCGCCGTCGTATCCGCCTTGACCCGGGCCTCGCACTCCGGGCTTCCGCACCACCAGGCCCACGCGAACCCATCGGCCACGGCTTCCCGAAGCTGATCGTAGGTCTCGGGGTAATGGGTATGGGCCTTGTGGAAGGCCAGGGCCCGCTGATAGAGATCCGCCTGGATGGTGCTCAGGGCCTCGTGCACCGCGCCCAGAAGCCCCTCCATCGGGACAGCCCATTTCCCCTGAGGGCCTGGCTGATCCCGGCGGGCCAGCACCACCTGTCGCTCCGCCACGTCCCGCGGGCCGATCTCGATCCGCAGGGGAACCCCGCGCAGCTCCCACTCGTTGAATTTCCAACCCGGGGTATATTCTTCCCGCGCATCCACCTCCACCCGGATCTCCGGCTCCAGCGCCCGCCGGACCTGTTCGCAGGCCTCCAGCACCCGGGAGCGCTCCTCCTCGCTCTTCCAGATGGGCACCACGATCACCTGGATGGGCGCCAGGCGGGGCGGGAGGATCAACCCCCGGTCATCCCCGTGCACCATGATCACCGCCCCCACCATCCGCGTGGAGAGGCCATGGGAGGTGGTCCAGGCATATTGCATCTGGTTCCCAGCATCCAGGAATCGGATTTCAAAAGCCCGGGAGAAGTTCTGCCCCAGATTGTGGGAGGTGGCGGATTGCAGCGCGCGCCCATCGCCCATCATCGCCTCGATGGTATAGCTGCGCAGCGCGCCGGCGAACTTTTCCGACTCGCTTTTACGGCCCTGGATCACCGGGATGGCTGCGTCCTCCACGGCGAAGTCCGTGTAGAGATCGAGCACCCGCAGGGCTTCCTCCTCGGCTTCCTCGTAGGTGGCGAAGACGGAATGGGCCTCCTGCCAGAGGAACTCCAGCGTCCGCAGGAAGGGCCGGGTCCGCTTCTCCCAGCGCACCACGTTGCACCACTGATTGATCCGCAGCGGCAGATCCCGGTAGGACTGGATCCACTGGGCATACATGTAGCCGATGATGGTCTCGGAGGTCGGGCGCACAACCAGCGGCTCCTCCAGGGTCTCCCCGCCTCCAATTGTCACCACCGCCAGCTCCGGGGAGAAGCCGCTCACGTGTTCCTTTTCCTTCTGTATGAACGAGTAAGGGATGAAGAGGGGGAAATAGGCGTTCCGATAGCCATGGGCTTTAAACCGCCGATCCACAGCCGCCTGGATGTTTTCCCAGATCGCGTAACCGTAAGGTCGGAAGACGATGCACCCCCGAACCGGGGCGTAATCGGCGAGCTCCGCTTCCCGGATGACATCCAGATACCACTGGCTGTAATCCTCATGACGCGGCGTGATACGACCCATCGTCCGGCCTCCTGTTCCTCCTCGGATGGAATGGAGCCTCCTTTATGCCAGGCCCATCGGTGAGAGTTATTGTAGCCACGCTGGAGAGCCCTTTCAAGCCGATCCAGACCGGTTAGGGAAGCGACTCTTAGGGAACCCATCCTCCTTCGTCGTTTAATGCTATACTTGCACTTTGAGGCATCCAACAGGTGGGAGCCCAGTTATGGAAGGGGATCGCCTGCGCTACGAACAGGCGTTGAGACGTGGGCACGAAGCCCTCTGGCAAAAGCGATGGGCGGTGGCGATCGCGGCCTATCGGGAGGCGCTGGAGGCTCTTCCGGATCAGCCGGAGGCTCTAACGGGATTGGGCCTGGCGTGCCTGGAGGCCGGCCATTATGAGGAGGCCATCGCCGCCTTCCGGCAGTTGATGGGGCTTCGTCCGGGCGATCCTACGCCGGTGCTCCGCCTCGCGGAGGTTTACCAGCGCGCCGGCCGTGTCGCGGAGGCCGCATCCCATTACCACCAGGCCGGCCAGCTGTTCGCGGCGCAGGCGGATCTCCGACGGGCGGTCCAGGCATGGGTGCAGGCCGTCCGATTGGAGCCGAATCGGGTGGATACCCTGGACGCCCTGTCCCAAGCGTATCGCCAGCTCCACCAGCCGGAAGCCGCGATCCGGGCGGATCTCGCCCGGGCCCGTGCCTGGGTCCAGCAGGGGGATCTGCAACGGGCGCTGGAAGCGGTCAGCGCCGCCCTGGCTCTGGATCCCGATCACCCCCAGGCACTCCAGGCGCGGGACTGGCTGCGGGCGCAGCTGGCCCATCGAACCGGCACCGGCCCCTTGCCCGCCCTTCCCGCTCGGGGAATGGAAGCCGAGGCGGAACAGGCCCGGGCGGAAGCTTTCTGGATGCTGCCGCTGGAGGAAGCCGAAGCTCCCACGGATTTGATCCGTCAGGCCCTCTCCCGGGCCCTTCATACGCTGGCCGATCTGGTGTTCTCCGAGGACCGCGGAACGTTCTCCGAAGAAGAATGGTTCCGAATCCACGCGGGATTAGGACGGGCGGTCGACGCCCATTCCCATGGGCAGTGGCGGGAGGCCCTGGCCCTTTACGAGCAGGTCCTGGCGGCCGGACTGGAGCATCCCGCCCTCATGTTCGCCACGGGTGCGATCCTGACGGAATTGAGGCGTTGCGATGAGGCCGCCTCGCGGCTTCAGCGCGCGCTGGCTGCTTCCGATTATCGTCTGGCCAGCCTGCTCTTGATGGCCCGTTGTGAAGAGCGCCAGGGAAACCTGGAGCGGGCGGTGGAGCGATATCTGGAAGCCTTAGAGCACATCGAACGGGAGCTGCTCCATACCGATCCGGCGGAGGGGGTGCGCGAGCGCTATCGCTTCCTGCGGGCCTGGATCCAGCGGCATCCTGAGCAGCAGGCCGCTCTCCAGAGGGGGGCTTCGCAGATCCTGGAAAGCCCCACCTGGCTGGATCGCGTAACCCTGATCCGACGAGCTTTGGATCAATGGACGGAGAAGACGCCATTCCGCCTTACCCTGGCGGATGCGCTGATGTGTCCAGAGGGGGAACGCCTCCTGATCGAGCTGGGGCAGGCATACACCTGGGCACAGCACAATCTGTTCTACAGCGCCCTGGAGGAGGCAATGCGGATTATCGCGGGGATGCCTTTCGCGCCGCTGGCCCATCTCGCGCTGGGCCGACTGCTCATCTGGGGCCATCGCAGTGAAGCGGCGGTGGGGAAATTCCGGGCCCTGGGCGAGTATTTTCTGTTTATGGGAGATCTATATATGGCGATGGCGGCTTTTGAGCAGGCGCTTCAGCTCGCCCCGCTCGATCTGCCTGCCCTGCAACGACTGCTTCAGCTCTCTCAGGAGCTGGGGGATCCCACCCACACCATCCAGGCGTTCACAGGCATGGCGGACGCGTATTTGCAGATGGCGAATCTGGAGCAGGCGGAGCGGATCGGCCAGGAAGCGCTCGATTGGGCTTCGCGACGGGGAATCTCCGGCGCAGCGCTCCGGCCTCTCCTGCTCCGGCTGGTGGAGATCGCTGTCCAGCGCCTGGATTGGGCCCGGGCCGTGGAGTATTTGGAACAACTCCGGGCGATCGATCCCCAGGATCTCGGGGTTCGCTGGGGTCTGGCGGAGGCCTATCTGCGCGCCCGTCGGGTCGAGCCGGCGCTGGAAGAAATTCGCGATGCGGTCAATCAGGCGCGCGCGGCGGGCCAGCTGGTGGAGGCAGCCTCGAACCTCGAGGAGCTGATCGCCCTCTTCCCGGAAGAGCCGGTTTTGCGGCAGCTGGCCGCTCAAGTGCATCTGGAGCTGGGCCAGACAGAACGGGCAATCGTGCATCTGGAGCGGATTGGGGAGCATTATTTCCGGCAGGGGCGCCTGAAGGATGCCCGGGCCATCTATCAATCCCTGATCCGGCTGAACCCGGACCGCGCTGCGGATTATCGAGCCCTGATGGGCTGACGCTCCCTTCCCGTAGCACGGGATCTCGGGGTGGCGGCCGGGCTTTCCCGCCTTCCCAGGAACCCAGGGGCCTGGCATCCTGTCGGGCCGCAGGTTATCCTTGCCCCTTCCCGGCGATCGACAAGGCCACCGGGGGAGGGTCCTTCCGCCTTCCCGCTGGGAGCCCAGCGGCGCGAGTCCAGATCTCCGAATCCCCCTGAGGTCCATGCATGGCGATGGACAGGGCGAAGATCCATAAGACGGGTGAGCCTTCGTGCGGGATCTGGTCTATCTTCTGGATCAGCTGAACTGGATCAGCCTGATCGATATCGGGTTGGTGGCTCTCCTCTTTTTCGGGATCCTGTATTCCCTGAAAGGGACACCAGCCGTTACGTTGATCCGGGGCCTGTTCATCCTGATCCTGCTGGTCCTGATCCTGAGCGGGCCCTTGAGTTCCCTTCGGGCGATGCGCTGGCTTCTGCAGCGAACCCTGCCGGCCCTCCTGATCGCCATCCCCATCATTTTCCAGCCGGAACTCCGTCGAGCCCTGGAGCGGTTAGGCCGCCTGGGGCTCTGGCTGCAGCGAGATCCTCAGGGGGCGCGAGTCGATGAGGTGATCGAGGCCCTGGTGCAGGCGTGCCCCCGCCTGGCGGAGCGCCGGCATGGCGCCCTGATCGTTCTGGAGCGCACCACAGGCCTTGAGAACTACATCGAAACGGGGATCCGGCTGGATGCCCGGGTGACCCCGGAGCTGTTGATGACGATCTTCGCACCAAACACGATTTTGCATGACGGCGCAGTGATCATCCGGGATGGGCGGGTGGTGGCCGCCGGTTGTATCCTGCCGCTTACCACCGGATGGGTGGGGGATCCGCAGCTGGGCCTGCGCCATCGCGCGGCCATCGGGATCACGGAAGTGAGCGACGCCCTGGCGATCGTGATCTCGGAGGAACGGGGGACGATCTCAGTGGCCCTGAACGGACGGATGGTGCGCCGCCTGGACGCGCGGCGCCTGG
This sequence comes from Thermoflexus sp., assembly GCF_034432235.1. Lineage (NCBI taxonomy): Bacteria > Bacillati > Chloroflexota > Thermoflexia > Thermoflexales > Thermoflexaceae > Thermoflexus > Thermoflexus sp. Next base: position 40,297 of record NZ_DAOUCJ010000044.1, read on the forward strand.
AACTGGTGTTGCGGAACTTTTACAGCCCCCCACCGGAGGTCGAGCGGACCCGGCGGTGGTTCCAGGAGTTGCGGGAGCTCGGGCGGCGGGCATGGATCCTCTTCTTCCCCCACCAGGGAAGTTGAGAATAGGTCGAACGGATCGCCCTGCCAGGATGACCAGGCTCTCATCCGGTGAAGGAGATGCGGGGAACCCGATGGATGCGGGAGAATCTGGGTCTGGCCCTGCTGGCCTTCGGGCTGGCTTTCGCCCTCTGGGCGGCCGCGGTATGGGAGGAGAACCCGCCGGTGGAACGGACGTTGACGGATCTGCCGCTGGCGTTCCACGGGCTGGGATCAGATCAGGTGGTTTTCGAGGTCTCGGCGGAACGGATCCGCCTTCGCCTCCGGGTGCCGCGCGCGATCGAAGACAGCCTCTCTCCTCAGGATGTCGAGGCCTTCGTTGATGTCCAGGGGCTGGGAGAAGGCGCTTATGAGCGACCCGTCCAGATCCAGATCCGGCGGCGGGGGGTTCAGATTCTGAGCGTGGATCCCCCGCGGGTTCGCTTCCGCCTGGAGCAGGTGGAGAGCCGGGAGGTTCCAGTGTCCCTTCAGGTCCTGGGGCAACCCGCGATCGGCTATCAGGCGGGGATTCCTCTCCCGGCGCTCTCCAAGGTGCGGGTGCGCGGCCCGCGCTCGCGGGTGGCGATGGCGGCGATGGCCGTGGGGAAGATCCAAATCGACGGCGTTCGACAGTCCGTGGAAACCCAGGTCCGGCTGGCCGCGGTTGACCTGCATGGGGGGCCGCTTCCAGAGTTGAAAGTCGAGCCGGAGCAGATCACGGTCACGGTCCCGGTGGAGCAGCGTCTGGGCTTCCGCGAGCTGCCGGTTCGCGTGGCGCTGCAGGGGCGCCCCGCCCGGGGCTATCAGCTCACCGAGATCTCCGTGGATCCGCCGACGGTGACCCTCACCGGGGATCCCCGGCGGCTGGAGGAGATCGGGAGCTTCATCTCGACAGAACCCATCGACCTCTCGGAGGCCCGCGGGGAGCTCATCGCGGAAGTCCCCCTGGTCCTCCCCGCCGGGGTGGCCCTGGTAGGCAGCCCCACCATGGTGGAGGTTCGTCTTCGGGTGGAACCGATCCTCAGCACCCAGGTCTTCCAGCAGGTTCCGATCGTCGTGGAAGGCCTTCGGCCGGGGGTGATCGCCCGCCTCTCGCCCGAGACGGTGGATGTCATCCTCCGGGGTCCGCTGCCGTATGTGGAGAACCTGCGGCCGGACGAGCTGCGGGTGTGGATCGATGTGGGAGATCTGGAGCGGGGAACCTATACCCTCACGCCCACCGTCACCCTCAGCGCCACAGCGGCCAATCTTTCATGGACGCTGATCCCGCCGAACATCCAGGTGTCCCTCGCGCCGGCGCCCACGCCCACCCGACCGCGTTAGCGCGCGTCTGCCTGCAGCTCCGGGCGTTCGTAGACCCAGACCGCTTCCTTCATCAGGGTCTGATAAAACCGCCCCCCTCGATCCAGCGCCTCCCATTCCTCCTGCGTGTAAATCAACAAATCCGCCGGGACAGGGATGCGCGAGGTGTCCCAGCCTGTGGCGCGCCGTTCGAAAGGGACCGGGGAGGAGCGGACGATCACAACGAGATCCACATCGCTGCCCACGCCCCAATCCCCCCGGGCATAGGAGCCGAAATAGCCGATGCGGATCACCTCAGGGCGCTCCCGGGCGATCTGCCGCGCCCACTCCCGCACCGCCTGATCCACGGCTTCCCGCCCCGGCCATTTGAGCACGGACGAACGCAAGGATTTCACGGGCATAGCGGATCGCTTCCTCGCTCTGAAGAGGCCCGTAATGTTCGAAGGGCGCACCCGCCGGATGACTGTTCGGATAGCGGGGGGGGATGTAGAAATTATCCAGCACCCGCGCCTTCTCAATCAGATCCGGGGGAACGGAAATCGTCTCCGGAAGCTCCTGAAGCAGGCGGGCGATCACATGTCCCCAGGCTTCCTGTCCGCAGGACAGGTGCAATGCTTTCACCGCCTTCTCCGCCGCCTGCTGGGCGGCGAAGCACGCCCATTCATGCCGTCCGGCCCGGCGGGAATCCTCCGCCTGCTCCAGATCGCGCTCCGCCTGCCGGAACCAGTCCATCGCCCGGTTGCCCATCGCCGGGTCGTCCCTCCGGATGGCTTATGGTCGATACCGGTAAAGCATCCGCGGGAAAGCGATCGCTTCGCGGATGTGATCGAGATGGCAGATCCAGGCGACCGTCCGTTCGATCCCCAGCCCGAAGCCGCTATGGGGCACCGATCCGTAACGCCGGAGGTCCAGATACCACCGGTATTCCTCCAGCGGGAGGTTGTGTTCCCGGATGCGCTGGAGCAGGAGATCGTAATCGGCGATCCGTTCACTGCCCCCGATGATCTCCCCATAGCCTTCCGGGGCCAGCAGATCCGCGCAGCGCACCACCTCCGGCCGCTGGGGGTCCGGTTGCATGTAAAAGGCTTTGATGGCGGCAGGGTAGTGGGTGACGAAGACCGGCTTCTCGAAATGAAGGGAGAGGGCGGTCTCATGGGGAGCCCCGAAATCCTCCCCCCATTCGATCCGCAGGGCGGCTTTCCGCTCCGGATCCGCTTCCTCCTCCGCCCATTCATTCAGCAGACGGACCGCCTCATCATATGGGATGCGCGGGAAGGGCGGCGTCACTTTCTCCAGAGGCGCGGTGTCGCGCTCCAGCACCCGGAGCTCGTTGCGGCGCTCTTCCAGCACACGGGCGACCACATATGAGACCAGCTGCTCGGCGATCTCCAGCATCTCCTCGAAGGTGCAGAAGGCCATCTCCGGCTCCACCATCCAGAACTCCAGCAGGTGCCGCCGGGTCTTGGAGCGCTCCGCTCGGAAGGCTGGCCCAAAACAGTAGACGCGGCCGAAGGCGAAGATGTTGGCCTCGTTATAGAGCTGCCCGGTCTGGGCCAGATACAGCCGCTCCCCGAAGTAATCCACCGGGAAAAGGGTGGTGGTCCCTTCCGCCGCCGTCGCGGTGAGCAGCGGCGTGTCCACGTTCAGAAACCCGTGCCCATCCAGCCAGTCCCGGATGGCCCGGATCACGGTCGCGCGGATGCGCTGGATCGCCCACTGGCGGGAGGAGCGGAGCCATAAATGCCGGTGGTCCAGCAAGAACTCCACTCCGTGTTCCTTGGGGCCGATGGGATAATCCTGCGCCAGGTGGACGATCTGGATCTCCTGGACAGCAATCTCATAGCCTCCGGGGATCCCCGGCGCCCGGGCATCCTGGCGGACGATGCCGGTGACGACGAGGGAGGATTCCTGGGTCACGCGGCGGGCGGCCTCAAAGGTTTCCGGGGGAACATCCCGCATGGACACCACGCACTGGGCGATGCCGGTTCCATCCCGCACCAGCAGGAAGTAAAGGCGGCCCTTGTCGGTCTTGTTATAGAGCCAGCCCCGGATGGTGACCTCCTGCCCCACATATTCTGCGATCCGCTCGATCCGCATAATCGGCGCCGTCATTCGGATCCCTCCGGCGTATCCTCTCAGGAAGGCAAGGGGCTCCTCGGCCTCTCCGCGGCCCGCAGGAAGGTTACCCCATCTCCTGACGGCCCTGGAGGGCGCGGACCAGAGTGATCTCGTCGGCGTATTCCAGGTCGCCCCCCACCGGCAGGCCCCGGGCCAGGCGGGTGATGCGCATCCCCAACGGGGCCAGCAATCGATGGATGTAAACCGCGGTGTTCTCGCCCTCCAGGCTGGGGTTGGTGGCCAGGATCACCTCCCGCGGGGCTTCGCGCTGCACCCGTTCCACCAGCTCCCGGATCCGAAGGTGCTCTGGCCCGATGCCATCCATGGGGGAGATCACCCCATGGAGCACGTGGTAGACCCCCCTGTATTCCCCGGTGCGCTCGATGGCCAGCACATCCAGGGGCTCCTCCACCACGCAGATCACACCGTGATCGCGGCGTTCGTCCCGGCAGATCGCGCATGGACTTTCATCGGTGATGTTGAAACAGACCTCACACGGGCGGGTCTGCTGCTTCAGCTCCCGCAGCGCCTCTGCCAGAGCCATCACCTCCTCGTCCGGCGCTCGCAGCAGATAAAAGGCCAGACGGGAGGCTGTCTTCGGCCCGATCCCGGGAAGTTTGACCAGGGCCTCAATTAAGCGGGCGATGGGAGGGGGGGTAATCGTCGGTAACGGGCGCATATGGGCTCACTCACCCGATCGAATGAGAAAAGCGGCGTCTCTCCTTCATCATAGCACAGCCGTGAACCCATGGCTTTATCCACAGACAGGAGGAGGAGGGAGGAGGCGGGGGGACACCCCCCGCAGCCCCCCGGCAGGGGGCTTTTGCCCCCTGCACCCCCATGGCGAAGCACAGCCGTGAACCCATGGCTTTATCCACAGACAGGAGTGAGGAGGGAGGAGGCGGGGGGACACCCCCCCGCAGCCCCCCGGCAGGGGGCTTTTGCCCCCTGCACCGAGCGCCGCCGCTCCTCATCGGAGCGTTCCCAGGGCCTGCTCCAGATCCTCGATGAGATCGTCTGGATGCTCCAGGCCGATGGACAGTCGAAGGAGATTGTCCGGAGTGGTAGTCTCGGGGCCTTCGATGGAGGCCCGATGCTCGATGAGGCTTTCCGGGCCGCCGAAGCTGGTGGCCCGGGTGAACAGCCGCACCCGGGCTGCCACCTGGAAAGCGGCGTCCCGTCCTCCCCGGACCTGGAAGGAAACCATGCCGCCAAACATGGACATCTGCCGGGCGGCTACTGCATGGCCGGGATGCCCGGGCAGGCCCGGATAATGCACGGCCTCCACCGCGGGGTGCCGCGTGAGGAAGGCGGCGACCCGCATCGCGTTCTCGGAGTGCGCTCGCATTCGATAAGGCAATGTGCGCAGGCCGCGCAGGATCAACCAGCTCTCGAAGGGCGACAGAACCGCGCCGCCGGTGATCTGGATCTCCCGCAGGCGTCGCGCGAAATCGCTGTCTTCTTTCAGCACCACGACCCCGCCCATCGCATCGCCGTGCCCCCCCAGGTATTTGGTGGCCGAGTGCACCACGCCATCTGCTCCAAGGGCCAGGGGGCGCTGGAGGACCGGGGTGGCCAGGGTGTTATCGCAGATGCAGAGGGCGCCGACCGCATGGGCCATGGCGGCCACCCGGGCGATGTCGGTGATGCGCAGCATGGGGTTGGATGGCGTTTCCACCCAGATCATACGGGTATTCGACCGGATGGCGGCTTCTACAGCGAGGGGATCTGTCAGATCCACAAACGAGAGGGAAATCCCCCAGCCGGTGGCGATCTCCCGGAACAGGCGGGCGAGGCCGTGATAGAGATCCCGAGGGGCGATCACATGATCCCCCGGCGAGAGGGTTTGCAGAACCGCAAAGGCCGCTGCGGAGCCGGAGGCGAAAGCCACCGCCACCGCGCCCCCTTCCAGGGCGGCCATGGCCTCCTCCAGGGCCTCGCGGTTGGGATTCCCATGACGGGTGTAGATGTAGCCGCGGGGATAGCTTCCATCGGCCGCCCGCTCGAAGGTGGTGGAAAGATACAGCGGCGGCGCGATCGCCCCGGTGGCTGGATCAGGGCGAGCGCCCGCATGGATCGCCAGGGTCTCCAGACGCATACCTGTGCTCCGGGTTCCGGTTTCCCATCGGTGGGAGAGGCGGCGGAGAAAACCGCCTGCTACACGCACCCCTCTGACCCCGGGCTACAGCAGGTTGCGCTCGCTCTACAGCATCCCGCTCAGGCCCATCTGGCCGGCGAGGGCATTCAGCCGTTCCGCCGCGTAGGTCTGGGACTGCTCGATCGCCTGATTGATGGCGGCCACCAGCAGATCCTGCAGCATCTCGATGTCTCCGGAGGAGAGAAGCGCCGGATCGATCGCGATGGAACGGACGCGCTGATCCCCCGTGATGACCACCGTGATCGCCCCGCCGCCGGCGGTCACGGTCAGCGTCTCCTGAGCGAGCGCCTCCTTGGTCTTTACCATCTCCTCCTGAAGCCGCTGGATCTGCTGGAGGAGTTGCATTGGATTGCTGGGCAAACGTCCCTTCGCCATGGGGGGACTCCTGAAGTCCGGGATGGATTAGAGGCCGGTTTCGCCCCTCATTCCTCCTCGACCTGCGCCCCGAGGTCTTCCACCGCCCGTCGGATCAGCGGATCCTCGAGGGCAGGGCGACTCCGACGGGTTTTCCGCGCCACAATGTTTTGAATGACTACAGGGAACCCGAACGTGTGGCTCAGGATATCTTCCACCAGGGCCTGGGCCCTGGTCCGGGGGTCCTGGAATTTGTCCCGCAACAGTTCGGAGGGCCAGGCCAGAATCACCGTGTTCCCTTCCACGCCGTGCAGGGCGCACGATTTCAGCAGCGCTTCGGTAGGCAGGCTTTGGGCTCGAACCGCCTTCAGGATGCTGGCCCAGCGCTCCCGCAGGGCCTCCAGGGTCAGAGTCCCGGCTCCCGCTCCGGCTGCCGGAGCGGTGGAGGAGGGCGGCGGAGATGATGGTCCGGCGGCCGGAACGGAGGGAGCCGGCGCAGGGGCTGGAGCGGGAGCCACCCGGGCAGCCCGGGCTTGCTGACATGCCAACGTCGCCTCGATGAAGGCCAGCTCCAGGGCCAGCTGGGGCGGCCACGCCGTGCGCATGTCCGAGGCCGCCCCGGTGAACAAACGGATGAGACGGGGGAGGGCCTCCGGGGGTAACGCATGGGCATGCCGCTGCGCCGCCGCCACCTGCTCGGCGGGGAGATCCAGAGCCCCGGTATTTCCCCACTGGATCCACATCACCGCCCGTAGATGTTCCACCAGCTGACGGGCCAGCTGCTGCGGGTGGGCGCCTTCCTCCACCGCCCGGGCGATCAGCATCAAACCCCGGGCCGTCTCGTTCTCCCCCAAGGCCTCCACAATCTGCCCAACCAGATCCCAGCGTCCGGCTCCCAGGGCGCGCTGGACCCGTTCCACGGTAATCGGCTCCTCGTCAGCCGCCAGCTGGTCCAGCAAGGTGACCGCGTCCCGAAGGCTGCCGGTGGCCTGGCGGGCGATCCAGGTCAGGGCGTCCGCTTCCGCCCTCAGCCCCTCGGTGGCCACAATCTCCTCCAGGCGCCCGGCGATCTCCGCGGTGCTCAGCCGGCGGAAATCGAACCGCTGGCAGCGCGAGAGGATCGTGGCCGGGATCCGGTGGGGTTCCGTCGTCGCCAGGACGAAGATCACATGCGGCGGGGGCTCCTCCAGGGTCTTAAGGAGAGCGTTAAACGCCTCGGTGGTGAGCATGTGGGCCTCGTCGATGACGTAAACTTTGTAGCGGGCCTCGCTGGGGGAGAACCGAACCCGTTCCCGGAGATCCCGGATCTCATCGATGCCCCGATTGGAGGCGGCGTCGATCTCAATGAGGTCGATGAGACGGCCCTCGTTAACGGCCTGGCAGATCCGGCAGCGATCGCAGGGGCGCTCCTCAACGGACTCGGCCAGGCAATTCACCGCCTTGGCCAGGAGGCGTGCCGTGGTCGTCTTGCCGGTCCCTCGTGGACCGGCAAAGAGATAGGCGTGAGCGATGCGGCCCAGGCGCAGGGCGTTGCGCAGAGTGCGGGTCACATGCTCCTGGCCGACCACCTCTTCGAAGCGTCGGGGGCGCCACTTGCGATAGAGGGCGAACGGCATCGGCGGTCACACTCCGGAGTCCTCCCGGTCTGGCCGGGATTATAGCCGAGGCCCCCGAAATGGGCAATGATCCGGCGCAGGGAAGGGATCGAATCCGGACATCCCCGGGGGACGGCCGCTGCGGGATGCAAGCCTGGCGGATGTCCTGAGAGCACGGGGAAGACCTGGCCATCGCAACCGGCCTTGAGCCTTCGGGGCATTTGCGCTAACATTGAACCCCAGCTAAGGAGAGGGCGGGAGCAAAGCACGTCGCGCGCCACGCCCTCTGGGCTCTATGGCCTCCATACGCCCTGGGGTCGGCCGGCCCCAAGAGCCTCCGGGAACAGCGGAACTTCGGCCTGTCCTCTCGCGCCGTGAAGCGGCGAGGGACAGGCAATAACTGGAGCTGGAACAACCCTGAAACGGGTGGAAGATCGACTATGGCGCTGGAGGAGAAGCCCCCCCTTTCGCTGGGATCCCGTATATTCGTTGAAGATCGGCTGTATTGCTCCACCGTAGGGGCTGTGCGGACAGAGCAAGGATGGATTTGCATCGATACGCCGGCCGATCCGTTGCATGCCGCCTGGTGGCGGCAGACCCTGAAGACCATTGCTCCCCTTCCGATCCTCGCCGTGATCTATACCGACGCAAACCGGGATCGGGTCCTGGGGACCGCGATCCTCCTGGAGGGGCGCCCCGGCCTGGTCATCGCCCATCATCACGCCTTCGAGCGGATCAAAAGCCACGGGGAGATGGGGCGCCAGCAGGTCATGGACACGTTGATCAACCTGGGTCAGAGCGAAGCGGCAGAGCTTTTGAATCGAACCCCCCTGGTGCTGCCGAATTTGACCTTCGCAGATCGCCTAATCCTGCACTTCGGCTCACCGACGCTGATCCTGGAACATGTGGATGGAGCCTCGCCGGGTCAGATCTGGGTTCGGATCCCAGAACATGATGTGGTGTTCGTTGGCGATACCGTGACGCTGAACGCGCATCCGAATCTGAGCGAAGCGGATCTGGAACGCTGGGTGGAACAGCTCCGGCAGCTGCATGCCGGACGGGTGGCTCGTCACATTGTTCCCGGGCGAGGTCCGCTGGTGGAACCGAAGGGGGTCTCGCCCATCCTCGATTATCTCAGGACCCTGCTTAAACGAGTGGAGACCCTGGCGGGAAGCCGTCGGAAAGTCGAGCTGGGTCCGCTTGTGAACGAATTTATGAATTACTTCCCCGTTCCCGAGCATGAGCGGGAGCGGATCCAGCGCCGGATTCGCCTTTCGATCGAGCGCCTGCTCGACCTTTACGCCGAGGAGAAGAAGGTGAAAACCGGGAAAGCGGCAACAGCGAAGGCCGGATCGCGGAAGAAAACGTGATCAGGTCGAAGCGGCCTCCAAGGCTGACAACAGTTGTTCAACCGTTCTGGGACTCATCGTCATTTATTTCACCCCACGGGGCGAAATCCATGACCGGCCACTTCCGGCTTCCTCGACCCGTGGCGCGTCGACCGGCTCTCCGCCGTTCCGCCGCCAGAGGGATCGGGGGCACCCCAGCCGGTCGAAGACCGGCTGGGGACCCCGCGACCGGCGTC
>NZ_DAOUCJ010000045.1 GCF_034432235.1 Thermoflexus sp.
CCCACCCTGGGGATCTGGCAGGCAGTCGCCCTGGAGGGTTTCTCCATCGCCCGCATCGAGGATCTGCACATCCGTCAGCGCCATGCCGACGGGCGCGTGACCCTCATGCTGCGAGCCCACGTGGAGCGATGGCAGGATCTCCCCCTCTCGCTCCGGATTGCTCTAGTGGACCCGGAAGGCAACGTCTCCCGCTGGGAGTTCCCCTTGCGGGAAGAGAGCCTCACCATCGAAATCCCTATCGAGCGTCCCCTTCTATGGTGGCCCAGCGGGCTGGGAGCGCAGCCCCTCTATCAGCTCAAAGCCGGATTATGGGCCGGGGATCGCCTCCTGGACCTCCGGCGCGAGATCCTCGGGCTGCGCACCCTGGACCTTTTCCGAGAGCGGGACGGCTGGGGGGAGTCCTTTGTCTTCGTGATTAACAACATCCCCGTCTGGGCCAAGGGGGCCAATTTGGTCCCCCCAGACGCCCGGAGCCCATGGGTGGAAGAGGAAACGCTGGCCCATCTGGTCCAGAGCGCCGCCGCGGCCGGGATGAACATGCTGCGGGTCTGGGGCGGCGGGGGCTACGGGGATAAGCGGTTTTATGCGCTGTGCGATCGCCACGGGATCCTGGTCTGGCAGGACTTTCCCTTCGCCTGCATGCTCTATCCCCTGGATGAGCCAGGGTTCCTGGAGGAAGTTCGAGCGGAGGTGCGGGAGAACGTCCGGCGCCTGCGACACCATCCTTCTCTGGCCCTATGGTGCGGCAATAACGAGATCGAGATGCTCTGGCCGCTCTGGCGCTGGCAATGGAAAGGACGCCCGAAGGCGCTGGCTCACCTCGCCGCTGTCCACAAGCGCTTCTTCTATGAGCTGCTCCCCGAATGGGTGCGCGCGGACGATCCCGATCGCCCCTACTGGCCGGGCTCCCCCTCCTCCGGCATCTTCCGGGAGGAGGTCAATAGGGATGAACGGGGAGATGCCCATCTCTGGCACGTCTGGCATGGCCGGGCGCCCACAGCCGCCTATCGCGCCCGGATTCCTCGCTTCGTCAGCGAGTTCGGCGTGCAATCCCTTCCCCCACCCCGCACGCTGATCGCTTTTGGCCCGCCGGGCGAGTGGGATCTGCGGCGGCCGGCTCTCCGTCGCCGGCAGCGTTCCTCGAACGGCAATGAGCGGCTGCTTGACTATCTGATGGAGCGCTTTCGGATTCCAGGGGATTTCCAGGATCTGACCTGGCTGACCCAGGTGGCCCAGGCGGAAGCGATCGGTCAGGCGGTGGAACACTGGCGCCGTCATCGGGAGCGGTGCGGCGGCGCCCTTTATTGGCAGCTCAATGACGCCTGGCCTGCTATTTCATGGTCCGGCATGGACGTTTACGGCCGCTGGAAGGCCCTGCATTACGCCGCCCGCCGCTTCTTCGCTCCCATCGCCCTTTCCCTGGACGTCCAGGGCGCGCGGGTGGTGCTCTTCGTCCTCAACGACACCGCCCATCCCTGGCAAGGCCCGATCCGCTGGTCCCTGGAAACGTTCTTCGGGGAGGTTCTCTATGCTGGGGAAGAGATGGTAGAGGCGCCACCCCTGCGGGTCACTCCGGTGAGGACCGTGGAGGCAGGTCCTTTCCTCCGCCGGTATGGGCCGGCGCTGGCCTTCGTAGCGGAGATGGGGGAAGATGACCGACTGCAGGCGCTCCGGGTAGCCCTGTTCGCGCCGGAGAAGGATCTCACTTTCCCGGATCCCGGCCTCGCCGTCGAGGTGATCGAGCGCGGGGGCGAGCTGGAGATCCTTCTGCAAGCCCGGGCCCTGGCCCGTTTCGTCACTCTGGAGCTGCCCGGCGCAGATGTGATCTTCAGCGATAACTTCTTCGATCTCCCGGCCCGGCGCACCATCTCCATCCGAGCGCCCATCCCGCCCGGCTGGACCCCCGGGATTTGCCGTCGGGCGCTGCGCGTGCGCACCCTGGCGGATCTCTCCCCGGGCCCATTGTGGCGGGATCGCTGGCTCCGCCTCCGGAGGCGGCTTTCCCCGCGCACCCTCGTGGAGCGGCTCCTCTCTCTCTTCCTGTGACGATCTGCCTAGGCCGTCCGATGGGAGCGCAGACGGGCGCCTCTTCACGGAAGCGCTGCCTGCGGATCGCCGATCGGGACCTACGCAAAGATCGATCCCAGCTCCAGCACAAAGCCCGGAAGCTCCGGGTCCAGGGACACCACCTCCACCCCCTCATACCGCTCCACCCGTCCCCCCGGCCGATACACCTCCACCACCCGCCCATAAGGATCAATCAGCACCCCCAGCCGCGCCCCGTTCGCCACATACACCCCCATCTTCTCCCGCAACTCCCCCACCCCCTGCGACGCCGACCGCACCTCAAACACCACATCCGGACAGAAAGGAACAAACCCCTCCCGCTCCTCCGGGCTCAACCTCTCCCACCGCTCCCGCGATACCCACGAAGCATCCGGGGAAAACAGCGAGCCGTCCGGAAGCCGAAAACCCGTCGAGGAATCAAACACCACCCCCAGTCGGGTGCGGCGATTCCATTCCCGAAGCTGCCCGAAAACCTCCCCGCTGCGCCGTCCGCTCTCCAGGCCTGTGGGGGTCACGATCAGCCTCCCGTCCGCGGTGCGCTCGAATTGATACCCCGGGTTCCGCTCCGACAGCTCCCGCAGCTCCTCATCCGTCACCCGATGCAGCAGGTCCAGCCGGATCCCCATCATCCCCCACCTCCTTTATGCGAACACCGGCCCCAGCTCCAGCACAAAGCCCGGAAGCTCCGGGTCCAGGGACACCGCCTCCACCCCCTCATACCGCTCCACCCGCCCCCCCGGCCGATACACCTCCACCACCCGCCCATAAGGATCAATCAGCACCCCCAGCCGCGCCCCGTTCGCCACATACACCCCCATCTTCTCCCGCA
>NZ_DAOUCJ010000046.1 GCF_034432235.1 Thermoflexus sp.
GCCGGAGGTGGATCTGGGGCGCCTGCTTCAAACCGTTTATGAGCGGGCGGCTTACGATCTCCGGGTTCGCTATGAGGAGGAGCCGGTCCCCCCGCTCGAACCCCCCTTCGCCGAATGGGCCACCACGCTGCTTCGGGAGAAGGGATACCGGAGGCGATAGCCCCGGGGATGCCGGCGACGCCGGCGATCCCCGATGGGTTTCCCGAACATCTCAAATAGGGGGTGCGCGATGAGCCGGGAGATCACGATCAGCGTGATCAAGGCCGATATCGGGGGCATGGTGGGCCACTCCGGGATCCACACGGATCTGGTGGCCCTGGCCCGCCAGCATCTGGAGGAGGCCCAGCGCCGGGGCGTGATCATCGATTACTATGTGACCTGGTGCGGGGACGACCTGCAGCTCATCATGACCCATCGCCACGGCGTCGACAGCCCCATCGTCCACGGCCTGGCCTGGGAGACCTTCGAGCGATGCACAGTCAAAGCGAAGGAGATGAAGCTCTACGGGGCCGGGCAGGACCTCATCGCCGACGCCTTTTCGGGGAATGTGCGGGGGATGGGGCCGGGGGTGGCGGAGATGTCCTTCGTCGAACGCCCCTCAGAGCCCATCATCGTCTTCATGGCCGACAAAACCTCCGCCGGCGCCTGGAATCTACCCCTGTTCCGCATGTTCGCAGATCCCTTCAACACGGCCGGCCTGGTGATCTCTCCCGCCCTCCACGAAGGCTTCCGCTTTGAGGTTCACGATGTCAAGGGTCACAAGCGGATTTTCTTCAACTGCCCCGAGGAGATGTATGACCTTCTGGTCTTCATCGGGGCCCCGGGCCGTTATATGATCAAGGCCGTTTACACCAAGAAAGGGGAGATCGCGGCGGTCTCTTCCACCGAACGCCTCTCTCTGATCGCCGGGCATTACGTGGGGAAGGACGACCCGGTGTGCATCGTGCGGGCGCAGGGGATCTTCCCGGCGGTGGGGGAGATCCTGGAACCCTTCACCATGCCGCACATCGTGGAGGGCTGGATGCGGGGCTCCCACTACGGACCGCTGATGCCTGTGCCTCTCCAATACGCCAAGTGCACCCGCTTCGATGGTCCGCCGCGGGTGGTAGCCCTGGGCTTTCAGCTGGCCGACGGCCGGCTGATCGGGCCGCGGGATATGTTCGACGATCCGGCCTTCGATGAGGCGCGGCGGCTGTGCAATGTGATCGCGGATCACTTCCGACGTCACGGGCCTTTTGAGCCCCACCGCCTGCCGATGGAGGAGATGGAATACACCACGCTGCCCGAGGTGGCCGAGCGCCTGGTGGGTCGCTGGGAGCCCCTGCCCGAGCCCCATCCAGCCATCGCGGGCGGGGATGGCAGCGCGGCCGAGGCGGATTAGGCGGATTCGTATCGAAGGCGGATCGGGGCGGGCAGGGAAACTGCCCGCCCCGATTTGTTTTCCTGCTTCAATGCGCCCCCTATTCCGTGTAATACGCCAGCCCCAGCACGCCCGGCCCGGCATAGAGGCCCATCACCGGCGAGAAAACGGTGAGATAGCACTCCCGGCAATCGAACCGCTCAAGGAGCTGCTGCCGCAGGGCCTCGGCCTCTTCCGGCGCGGCCGCGTGGAAGACCGAGGCGTGGACCGGACGACCTCCTACATCCTGGGCCATCCGCTCCAGCATGGCTTCGATCGCCCGGCGTCGCGTGCGGACTTTCGCCAGCACCTCGATGCGGCCGTTTTGCAGGGTCAGGATCGGCTTGATCTGCAGCACGTCCACCGCCAGGGAGGCCAGGGCGGGAGCTCGCCCACTCCGGATGAGGTAGGTCACCGTCTCCAGGACAGCGAAGAACCGAAGGCGGGGGCGGAGGGCCTCAACCCGGGCGACGATCTCATCCAGCGACGCCCCGGCTTCGGCGGCCCGTGCCGCTTCCAGGACGAGGAACCCCTGAGCCATGGTGGCGGCCTGGCTATCGAGGACTCGAATGGGCACCTCGGGGACCATCTGAGCGGCCAGGAGGGCGGCGTTGTAGGTTCCCGTCATCGCTGCCGAGACGTGGATAGAAACAATCCCCTCGGCCTCTTTCGCCAGCTCCCGGTAGGTCTCCAGGAAATCCCCGATGGAAGGCTGGGAAGAGGTCGCCATGAGCCCTGCGCGCTGCCACTCGTAGATCTGCTCGGCGGTCACATCGATGCCATCCCGGAACACCCGCTCCCCCAGGATGATGCGAACGGGGACCACGCGGATGCGATAGGCTTCCACCAGTTCGGGGGGCAGGCACGCCACGCTATCGGTGACCACTGCGATCTTCGCCATGGCGCTTCTCCCTGCAGGCGAACGCGGGGGGATTACCCGATGGCCCAGCGCCGCCCCGGGCAGCCGAGCAGGTTCTCCGCCCTTCGGGAATGCGCTTCCCTCTGGACCTTCAGGGGAAGGGCTCGCCTTCTCGGAACCCGCTCGCCAATCGGTGGACCGCAAACGCGCCCGGCTTCCGCACGAGGGCGGCGCGGATTCATGTTCCGGGCATCTGGAGCGCGCTCACCCGGCGGGCATTCGATGCCGGTCGCCCGGATGCCGGAACATCCAGGCCTCCCAGGAAGCCGTATCCCGGTCCAGCCAGAGGCGTCGCCAGAACACCTGCCGGCGCTCCACCGGATCTGGGGGGAGCGGTTCCCGGTTGGCCTCCAGGCGTTTGATCACCGTGATCCCCAGCATGGCCAGCCCCCCGAATGCCACCTCCGATGGTCCACCGGCCAGCCATACCAGCGCGGGCAATCCGGCGATCGCCAGCAGGGCCATGATCGCGGTGGCGCCCAACAGACGCCCGATGGCCAGCGCGCCGAGGAGCCAGAGAGCCCCGGCCGGGAAGGTCACGGCCAGCATCCCCAGGAACGGGCCGATGCCGCGCCCTCCATGGAAGCCCAGCCAGACCGGCCAGTTATGGCCGAGGACGGCAGCCAGCCCCGCCGCCACCGCCACTCCGCGCGGACGGCCCAGGGACAGCGCTCCGAGGGTGGGGAGGGCGGCTTTGAGGACATCGAAGAGGCCGACCGGGAGGAGGGCCCAGCGGGCCACGTGGTAATACACCGCGGTCCCGCTAACGGTGCGGCTGCCCCAATGCCGCAGATCCACTCCGCGCAGGAGACGACCTGCGAGGTAAGCCGTGGGGATCGAACCGAGGAGATAACCCATCAAAATAAATCCGAGATCCAGCATAATGACCCCCTGCCTTCCGGAAATTGAGGGTCAGCACCCCTCTAAGCATAACGCGGAAGCGCAGGGGAATACAACCGGTGGGGGGAAGATCTTCACACGGAGGCACGGAGAATACCGTGTTCCCCGTGCCTCCGTGTGAGCCTGGTTCGTCCGCTTTATGGCAGGGGTAGGGGAAGGGTGGGCGAGAGGGGGAGCTCCGGTGTGGGAACCGGCGTCGGCGTGGGCAGGACAGGCTCCGGCGTCGGGCTGGGGGTCACCGTCGGGATCGGCGTGGGGGTAGGCACGATCCCGTTGTCCACATACGTCCGGGCTTCCCCCACAAACGCCTGTCCGGAACGATTGAAGGCCGTTACCCGCAGGGCATACCATCCGGTGGGGAGATGGGAGGCATCCCAGATCGTGATCTGGCCATCCCGCACCGGCGCCAGGTGCGGTCCGCTTAACCACTGCCAGGACACGCCATCCGGCCCTACGATCCCCCACTCCACATTGTAATAGGCGAAATCGGGGATCCACACCGTCCCCAGCACCGGGACCATCCCGCGCACCACGGTGTTTTCGTTCGGCCACCGGATAATCACCTCCGGGATCGCGACCGTGCAGACCTCGGTGGGGGGCTGGGGGATCTGATGCTGTTCCGCCCACCAGCGCCCCTCCTCCGGGATCACATAGAAGACCCGTTCGATCGGCGGGCCAGGGCAGCCTTCGGTGTAGAGCAGCCCGGTGGCCCCATCGATCACCACTTTCTTCCACAGGTCGTGCTCGGGCCCGGGCGGAGGCTGGTCGGCGGCGAAGAGCTCGATCCGCCGTCGATCCGGCGGGCAATAGGGGGAGGGCTGGGTGCCGGAATCCAGGCAGATTTCCCGCTCGATGATCCCCGGGGGCCGCTGGAATTCCCGGGGGGGCAGGTTCAGGATGCGGTGGGCTTCCTCCATCACATCGTGCCAGACCGGGGCCGCGCCGGTGATGCCGGTGACCCCTTTCATCTCGGAGTTGTCCGTGTTTCCCACCCAGACTCCGACCACCAGATCCGGCGTGTAGCCCAATGTCCAGTTGTCCCGGAAATCGTTGGTCGTCCCGGTCTTGGCGGCCGCGGGCCGGGAGAGCTTCAGCGGGCTGTTGGGTCCGAAGGCGGCCCGGCGGGCCTCGTTGTCGGAGAGGATGTGGGTGATCAGGTAAGCATGCGCCGGCCGCATCACCGGCTGGCCCGGCGGCGGTGTGTAGGCGTAGAGCACATGGCCGAAGGCGTCGGTGATCTTCCGGACCGGGACCGGCGGGATGCGGCGGCCTCCGTTGGCGAAAGCCGCGTAAAGGCCGGCCATCTCCAGAAGCGGCACCTCCCCGCCCCCCAGGGTGAGGGAGAGGCCGTAATCCGGCCGGGTCAGGGTCGTGATGCCCAGGTCGCGAGCACGCTGGAGGAAGGCCGGAAGCCCGACAAAGGCCAGCGCTTTCACAGCCGGGATGTTGTAGGAATTCCCCAGGGCATAGCGAACCGTCACCGGGCCGTGGAAGCGGCGATCGTAGTTGACCGGCTCATAGAACCGGCCCGGTCCATCGGGGAAGCGCGTGGGCACATCCCAGATCAAGGTGGCGGGGGTCCAGCCCTTTTCAAAGGCCACCAGATAGGTCAGCGGCTTGATCGAGGAGCCGGGCTGGCGGGGGATGATGGCCATATTGATCTGGCCGCCGTGTTCCGCATCGTTGTAATCCGGGCTCCCCACCATGGCCAGGATCTCGCCGGTGTGGGGATCCAGGATCACGACCGCGCCGTTATGGACGTTTTTGTCCTTTAGCTTCTCCAGGTGTGCCCGCAGGACCTGCGTGGCCATCCGCTGGAGGCGGAGGTCCAGGGTGGTTTCCACCCGCAGGCCGCCCCGATGGAGGGCCTGGACGTTGAGGCCGAAGGTCTGCTCCAGCCATTGCTGCACATAGAGGGCGAAGTGGGGAGCCTCAGGCGCCGGCGATGCCAGGGGAGGTTTCTCGAACCTGCGGGCGGCCATCTCCCGCGCGGCGGCTTCCGCCTGCTCGGGCGTGATGAACCCCGCTTCGACCATCAGGCGCAGGACATCCCGCTGGCGCCGCAGGGCGCGCTCCCGGCCCTCCGGCGTGAAGGGATCGTAGAGCGCCGGGGCCTGGGGGAGACCAGCCAGGAAAGAAGCCTCCGCCAGGTTGAGATCCTTCGCCGGTTTCCCGAAATAGGTGCGGGCGGCGGCCTCTACACCGTAAGCCAGGTTCCCGTAATAAATCGTGTTGAGGTAGATCTCCAAGATCTGCTCCCGGGGGTAACGCCGGGTGATCTCCGCCGCCAACACGGCCTCTTTGATTTTGCGCCGCAGGGTGCGCTCGGGGGGAATCAACAGGTTCCGCACCAGCTGCTGCGGGATGGTGCTGGCGCCGCTCACCACCTCCCCTTCCCGGATAGCCTGATAGATCGCGCGGGCGATGGCGATCGGGTCGAATCCGGGATGCTGCCAGAACCGGGGATCCTCCGTTGCCACCGTAGCCTGGATCAGCCACGGCGAGATGTCCGAGAGGCGGACCAGCTGCCGGCGGCCGCTCTGAGGATCGGCGATCTCCCCGAGCAGTTCCCCGTTCCGATCCACCAGCACCAGGGAAGTGGAGAGATTCAGCGCCCGCTCCTGAAGGGTTTCGGGGGGCGGCAGCTGCATGGCCACGTAGACATAACCCGCCAGACCCACCACACCGCCCGCCATTCCCAGGAGCGCCAGGATCAGCAGAGCGGACAGCGCGATCCGTCCCCAGGCGTGACGCCGCGGCGCGGCGGAAGGCTGCGGAGGACGCGGCGGAATCCGAGGCGGTCCCCCCGCTGGCGGCTGCGGAGGGACCCGATAGGGGCGGTCCCACCCAGATACCCGCCCGCCAGTGGTTTCATAGGCATCTCCACCTGGATACGGCCAGCGTTCACCCATCGTGTTCGATTTCCACCGGAAAGGATAGCAAAGGCCCTGCAGGGCTGGCGTGTCGTTGCCCCCGCAGCGCCCCCTCATTCCTGTAAAACCTGTCTGGCGAGCGCCCAGATCGCATCGAACATCTCCGGCGTGAGCCGCCCGGTCTGAGTGTTCTGGCGGCTGGGATGGTAGGACGTGATCAGAACAGGCCATCCGGCGCCCAGCGGATAGAGCCCCCCGTGGCGGAAGGCCGGGCGGGGCCCATCGTAACCCAGGGCGCGAAGGGCGGCCAGAACGCCCTCGGTGGCGATCTGCCCCAGAGCGACCACGACCTGGATCCGGGGCAGGGCCTGGAGCTCGCGGATCAGGTAGGGCCGGCAGTTCGCCAGCTCCTCGCGGGAGGGGCGATTGCCCGGGGGCGCGCAGCGCACCACCGCTGTGAGATAGACATCCCGCAAAACCAGCCCGTCCTCCCGATGGGTTGAGGTGGGCTGATTGGCGAAGCCCGCCCGATAAAGGGCCGCCATCAGGAAATCCCCCGAGCTGTCCCCGGTGAACATCCGCCCGGTCCGATTCGCCCCATGGGCGGCGGGCGCCAGCCCGACCACCAGCAGGCGGGCCTGGGGATCCCCGAACCCGGGGACCGGACGGCCCCAGTAGTCCCAATCCTGGAACGGCCGCCGTTTCGCCCGGGCGACGGCTTCCCGATAAGCCACCAGACGAGGACACTGGCGGCACTGAATGACATCCCGGGCGATCTCATCTAAGGATTCCCGCATCACAAAACTGCCCTCCAGGGTTTCCGGCAGGAAGCATAACCTTCATCCCCTGGGCTGGCTGCCGGAAGCGGCTGGCCATCACCTCCCCAGGCCCAGAGCGCTCCGAGCAGGAGGGATTTCGGTTAAACTGGTAAGCAACCCGGCGAATCCCGCCGCGGGTCTTCCGGATGATCGCTCTGGTACGGGGCTGGCTTCCGAGTTGGTTCTCCCCTTCCAGGGATCGCCGGCACCTGCGCATGGATTCTAATCCAAAATCGCCATAAGGGAGGTAACGATGGAAACCTTTGTCTCCCTGCTGTTGCTCCTGGTCTGTGGCGGCCTGATCCTGCTGGCCCTTCTCGGCTCCATGATCCGGATCGTCCCGGAATACCAGCGGCTGGTGGTGTTCCGCCTGGGGAAGGTGATCGGGGCGAAGGGGCCCGGGCTGGTGCTGTTGATCCCCATCGTCGATCGGGCGATCACCGTGGATCTGCGGGAGCAGTTCCGGGAGATCCCTCAGCAGACTTCCATCACGAAGGACAACGCCCCCATCGGCATTGACTTCCTGATCTACTGGCGGGTGGTGGATCCGGTCCAGAGCGTGGTGCAGGTGCGGGATTTCGTCTCCGCCGCCGTGGGGATCGCCACCACCACCCTGCGGGCGGTCATCGGCGACATCCTGCTGGATGATGTGCTGGCGAAGCGGGAATACATCAACCAGGCCCTGCGGGTGAAGCTGGACGAAGTGACCGAGCGCTGGGGGGTGAAAGTCACCGCGGTGGAGATCCGGGAGATCCAGCCGCCACGGGATGTGCTGGAGGCGATGACCCGGCAGATGTCGGCGGAGCGCAACCGCCGCGCCCTGGTGACCGAGGCCGATGGAAAGCGGGAGGCGGCGGTGAAGGTCGCGGAGGGCGAGAAGCAGGCCGCCATCCTGAAGGCGGAGGGGGAGAAGGAAGCGGCCATCCTCCGGGCGGAGGGCGAGCGCCAGGCCCAGATCCTGCGCGCCGAGGGCTTCGCGATGGCGCTGGAACGCATCTTCAGCGTCGCCCGCACCCTCGATGCCAACACCATGACCCTGCAATATCTGGAAGCCCTCAAAGCGCTGGGGGCCAGCCCGTCCACCAAGTTCGTCTTCCCCATGGAATTCACCCGGCTGATCACGCCGCTCTCGAACCTGGTCGGGAACGCAGGCTCCCCGCGTCCCCCGGAGGGCAGCGAGCCCTCCCGTTGAGGGCGTTCGACCGGAACATGGACAGCTGAAGGGCTTTCCTAACGCTCCACTCAGGGAACAGGTTCTTTGGGGCCAGGCCGACCGGTCCTAAAGTCCCAAAGGAGGGGGGATCTGCTCATGGCGGCGCGCATCCTGGACGGGCGGGCCATGGCGGCCCGATGGCGGGAATGGGTGAAGGCTCAGGTGGAAGCGTTCCGGGCGCGCACAGGTCAGGTCCCTGGCCTGGCGACGGTCCTCATCGGGGATCATCCGGCCTCCCAGACCTACGTGCAGGCGAAACAGAGCGCCTGCGCCGCGGTAGGCATCCGCACCTTCCGTTATAACCTGCCGGCGGATGCCGATCGGGGAACGGCTCTGGAGCTGCTCCAAGCGCTGTCCTGCAATCCGGAGATCCATGGGATCTTGGTGCAACTGCCGTTGCCCTCCCATCTGGACGAAGAGGAGATCCTGAGCGCGATCCCGCTGGAGAAGGATGTGGACGGCTTTCATCCGCTGAACATCGGCCGTCTGGGGCTGAAGGGGCGGGATCCTTACTTTATCCCTTGCACGCCGCTGGGGATCCTGGCCATGCTTCAGGAAGCCCGGATCCCGATTGCAGGCCGCCGGGCGGTGATCCTGGGGCGCAGCCGGATTGTGGGGCTGCCCATGGCCCTCCTGCTCCTCCGCCTGGATGCCACGGTGACGATCTGTCACTCCCGGACGCCGGATCTGGCCGCGCTGACGCGCCAGGCCGACCTTCTCATCGCCGCGGTCGGACGCCCGGGTCTTATCCGGGGGGAGATGGTGCGGCCCGGCGCGGTGGTGATCGATGTGGGGATCAACCGGATCGAGGATCCCCAGGCCCCGCGGGGTTACCGGCTGGTCGGCGATGTGGTCTTTGAGGAGGTATCCGCCGTCGCCGGCGCCATTACCCCCGTTCCGGGAGGGGTGGGGCCGATGACCGTGGCGATGCTGCTGGTGAACACCCTGAAGGCGGCCCAGCGTCAGGTGGAAGGATCCGCATCGCCATGGCTGGAGCCCATAGAGGGTTGACAGCAGTTGCCCATTTTGTTAGCATTTATTGCCCGTTCTGACGACCGGCTGCAACCGTGAAACTCTCCGCGCGGAACCGCGCCAGGCGAGGGCTGGAGGATGGGATGCGGGGGATGCAGGCGTTTCGCTTCGAGCGGGATCCCAACGGGGCGCAGCGGGTGGCCCTGGCCAAACACGGGGGAACGCCCGTTTTGCCTACAATTGGGGTCTGTCCCGCTGCCTGGAGGCGCTGGAGCAGGGC